>NZ_JBLXXS010000006.1:0-141334 GCF_048513555.1 Rothia sp. P5766
CCTATACATTGACAGGTGACTACAGGGCCCATGCGTCAATGATGACCCGTTTGAAATCTTCAATATCAAGGGCCTGGTCCAAGACCCCCGATCCCTGACTCGTTTCAACAAAGTGCTTGGGGTCAAAGGTAAGAGAAAAAGAGGTTCCGTTGGTTGCCTCTAGCCCAAAATTGAGGTCTGTGACGGCAAAAGTGCGAGCCGCATTGGTGTTATCAATCGAGGTGGGGGTGCCCAAGCTACGAATCTGAGGTAGGTCGAGGGGAGCGATAATCGCCTCCCGGGGGGTGTCCCGGTAACCGACCAGGAAGTAACGCTGCTCGTCCTCCTGGAGTGAAGCCACATCGGAGTTACGGTAAATAGCTGAACCTGTTGCAAACACAAGGTTATAGGCACCGTAATTGATGATCTGGCTATCGAAGACCGTGTGAAGGGCCTTGGCGATCTCATTGCTGGTGAGCTGATGTGAGGCAGTCATGCCCCCAGTCTACGGTGCAGGGCTGTGGCTCGGGGCAGTTAAGCCTGTGGGGATATTAAATGACACAAGATGACAGCGGCATCCGCAGGGGGACCCAATGGGTGTTCGCCCGCTGACGAGGGCAGGCTTGCGCTGCTCACCATAGACCTGTGACCAGCCGAGATTTTTTACGCGCAGTGAACCCAGTAACGAAATATAGTGTCATATTCTAAGACCGGTTTGACCTGCTGGCCGGGAAAAGCCAACAATAAAGAGTATGACATCACACCAGCAATCACAGATTATTTTTGTGGTGCGACTCCTAGCGGAGTGCGCAGCATAAGATGCTCTGTGTCTGATGGCGTGCGCACCCTTCGCTCAACCAAGCGGAGGGTTTTTTTCTAGGTAAAACCGTGACCCGGTAGCACCTGGCCCACAGGGCGTACCCCACCGCTCGCACACAAGACTATCTTCGTACCACCACTAGGATCACCCATGACGACGGGACAACCCATCAACCCGGCAGATCTCGCAAAGAATCTGAGGGCTGCATCCGCACCCTCAGAACCCTCACCCCTTGAACGTATGACAGGCTCCCAGGCTATCGTCCGTTCGCTCGAAGCGCTGGGCGTCACCGATATCTTCGGCCTGCCCGGTGGAGCCATCCTTCCCACCTATGACCCCCTCTACGACTCCGAGCAGCTCAATCATATTCTGGTGCGTCATGAGCAGGGGGCTGGGCATGCGGCGGAAGGCTACGCTATTGCAAGCGGCAAGGTCGGTGTGGCAATCGCTACGTCCGGCCCCGGTGCAACCAACCTGCTGACCGCTATTGCCGATGCCAATATGGACTCTGTACCGCTTGTTTGCATTACCGGTCAGGTATCCTCTGCCGTTATCGGTACCGATGCCTTCCAAGAAGCAGACATCGTGGGCATGACCATGCCGATTACCAAGCACTCCTTTATGGTGCGGGACCCTCAGGAAATTCCGCGGTGCATCGCAACAGCTTTCCACATTGCCTCCACCGGTCGCCCCGGTCCCGTCCTGATCGATATTACCAAGGACGCGCAACAGGGCATGATGGACTTCTCCTGGCCTCCTGTTACCCATGAGGCACGCGGCTACAGCATCGTTACCCGCGGCCACTCCAAGCAGATCCGTGAAGCAGCCAAGCTCATCACCGAATCCCAGCGTCCGGTCCTATACGTGGGAGGCGGTGTCGTACGCGCCGGTGCATCGGAAGAACTCATGAAGCTGGCCAAGCTGACCGGGGCACCAGTTGTCACCACGCTGACTGCTCGTGGTGCCTACCCTGACTCCGACCCCCAGAACCTGGGTATGCCCGGTATGCACGGAACCGTACCAGCGGTAACAGCCATGCAAAAGTCCGACCTGCTGATTACCCTCGGCGCTCGTTTCGACGACCGTGTTACCGGTGTTGTCTCGGAGTTCGCCCCGGAAGCTAAGGTCATCCACGTTGATGTTGATCCGGCTGAAATCTCCAAGATCAGGGTTGCGGATGTGCCCATCGTGGGTGATTTGCGCCAGGTCCTTCCCGAACTCAATGAGATTCTGACCGGTGAGTTCTCCAGCGCCCTGCCAGACCTCACGGACTGGTGGACACTGGTTAATAATTTCAAGCAAACTTACCCCCTGGGCTACACCAAGACCAATGACGGCTTGGGGGCACCCCAGTACGTTATCCAGAAGATTAGCGAAATGACCGGCCCCGATGCCTACTACGTCACCGGGGTTGGCCAGCACCAGATGTGGTCAGCTCAGTTCATCACCAACGAAAAGCCCCGCCACTTTATCAACTCAGCGGGCCTGGGTACCATGGGCTTCTCCGTACCCGCCGCTATGGGTGTCAAGGTCGCCTTCCCCGACTCGATTGTCTGGGCCATTGACGGCGATGGCTGCTTTCAGATGACCAACCAAGAGCTGGCAACCTGCGTCCAAAACAAGATCCCCATCAAGGTCGCAATTATCAATAACTCGTCCTTGGGCATGGTGCGCCAGTGGCAGAACCTCTTCTACGATGGCCGCTACTCCAATACCCACCTTAAGACCGGCATCGGTACCGAACGGGTCCCGGACTTTGTCAAACTCGCGGAAGCCTACGGTTGTGCCGGTTTGCGCTGTGAACGTGATGAAGACGTTGAGGCGACCATCGCCCAGGCCCTGGCTATCAACGACCGGCCCGTTGTGGTGGACTTTAACGTCAGCCCCGATGCCCTGGTCTGGCCAATGGTTCCAGCCGGTGTATCCAACGATTTAATCCAAGTTGCTAAAGACATCTCACCGACCTGGGATGATGAGGAGATGCTATGAGTCGCCACACCCTCTCTGTTCTCGTAGAAGATAAGCCCGGTGTGCTGGCCCGCGTATCTGGCCTCTTCGCGCGTCGTATGTTTAATATCGATTCCCTGGCTGTGGGCCCTACCGAGGTCCCTGGAATCTCAAGGATAACGGTTGTAGTGGACGCAAGCGATTTGCTCCTGGAACAGGTCACCAAACAGCTCAATAAGCTCATCCATGTCCTTAAGGTTGTTGAACTTCCTGCTGACAACTCAGCTCAACGTGACCACATCCTCATTAAGGTGCGCGCCGATGTTGCAGCCCGTATTCAGGTGACCCAGGCCGCTGACCTCTTCCGGGCTAGCATCGTCGATGTCTCCCCCGAATCGGTGGTCATTGAGGCAACCGGATCAGCCAACAAAATCAACGCTCTTCTTGAAGTGCTTGAACCCTTTGGTGTGCGGGAAATTGTTCGCGCAGGAACCATCGGCCTCTCCCGTGGCTCTCGTTCCATGAACGAAAAAGCCCTCCGAAGCTAGAACCGGATCTAGCTCACTTACTTTCACAATGTAAAGCCCCTGTCTACCCACGGCAAGCGCCGCCATGTAGGTTAGAGGTTTTCAAACCCCACAGATCGGGTAGCGCCAGCTACCCCTCTACCGATCAAGGAGATCGAAACACATGGCAAAGATCTATTACAACGACGATGCAGACCTGGCTAATATCGCAGAGCGCTCCGTAGCGATCATCGGCTACGGCTCACAGGGCCACGCTCACGCCCTGAACCTGCGCGACTCAGGCGTAGATGTCCGCGTTGGTCTTGCAGAAGGCTCAAAATCCCGTGCCAAGGCCGAAGCAGAAGGCCTGCGCGTACTTACCGTTGCAGAAGCAGCAGCCGAAGCAGATGTCATCATGATTCTGACCCCGGACCAGGTCCAGGCAGAAGTGTTCAAGAAGGATATCGCTCCCAACCTCAACGAAGGTGACGCTCTCTTCTTCGCCCACGGCTTCAACATTGTCTTTGGCTACATCGAAGCTCCCGCCGGCGTAGATGTTGCCATGGTCGCCCCCAAGGGTCCTGGCCACACCGTTCGCCGCGAATTTGAAGCTGGCCGCGCGGTTCCTGCCCTGGTAGCCGTTGAAAAGGATGCCTCAGGTAAGGCATTGGACCTGGCTCTGGCTTACGCCAAGGGCCTGGGCGCAACCCGCGCCGGTGTCATTGAGACTACCTTTAAGGAAGAAGCCGAGTCAGACCTCTTTGGTGAGCAGGCTGTTCTCTGCGGTGGCGCTTCACAGCTCATCCAGTACGGCTTTGAGACCCTGACCGAGGCTGGCTACCAGCCTGAAATTGCATACTTTGAGGTTCTGCACGAGCTCAAGCTGATTGTTGACCTGATGATTGAAGGTGGCATTGCTAAGCAGCGCTGGTCCATCTCTGACACCGCTGAGTACGGCGACTACGTTTCCGGCCCTCGCGTTATCACCCCCGAGGTCAAGGAAAACATGAAAGCTGTTCTGGCCGATATCCAAAGTGGTGCTTTCGCCAAGCGCTTCATGGAAGACCAGGCCGCAGGCGGCCCCGAGTTCAAGGAACTTCGAGCTAAGGGCGAAGCACACCCCATCGAAACCACCGGCCGCGAACTGCGTAAGCTCTTTGCATGGACCAACAGCGTGGATGCCGACTACGTTGATGGTTCTGTAGCTCGCTAAGGCGCATGAAGACCGTTCGCTGCTTAAGCGCCGACACTCTCTGAGCTGAAGCCGACTACCTGCCAAACCGTCAGGTGGTCGGCTTTGGTTGTTCTATGACCCTTACAGCGGTCAGACGGAGTGCCCCCTGTAGCCCTTAAGGTGAACTACAGGATGCACCTACTCCGGCCCCTCGCAGAGCCCTGCACCGGGGGGCAACCCCCAATCTTTGATGAGGCGTCCTTAGGGTCCGAAGCGCCTCTGCCCATACGAGAGAACACCCTCATTACCTGAACCAAGGAAAACCGTGACTGCAAAACCAGTTGTACTGATTGCCGAAGAACTATCACCTGCCACCGTCGAAGCCTTGGGCCCCGATTTTGAGATCCGCACCTGCGACGGGGCAGACCGCCAACAGCTCCTGAAGGCTATCACCGATGTGGACGCTATTCTCGTCCGCTCTGCCACCCAGGTCGATGCCGAAGCTATTGGAGCTGCCAAGAAGCTCAAGGTGATTGCTCGAGCCGGTGTAGGCCTAGATAACGTCGACATCAAGGCCGCCACCAAGGCCGGTGTCATGGTGGTCAACGCACCTACATCCAATGTTATTTCTGCTGCAGAACTGACCCTAGGTCATATTCTGGGGCTAGCCCGCAACATTGCGGCCGCCGACTCTTCGATGAAGGCAGGGGAGTGGAAACGCTCCCAGTTCTCCGGGGTCGAGCTCTACGAAAAGACCGTAGGCATCATTGGTCTGGGCCGCATCGGTGGCCTGGTGGCTGAGCGTCTGCGTGCCTTTGGCACCGAGCTTATTGCCTACGACCCCTTTGTTACGACCGCGCGTGCCGCGTCACTTGGCGTTGAGCTGATGGAGCTGGATGAACTGATTGAGCGGGCAGACTTCATCACTATCCATATGCCCCGTACCCCAGAGACCCTGGGCATGATTAATGCCAAGAGCTTCAAGAGGATGAAGAAGAGCGCTTACGTCATTAACGTGGCCCGCGGCGGGCTGATTGACGAAGCTGATCTCGATGCGGCACTGCGCAGCGGTGAGATTGCCGGCGCCGCCATTGATGTGTTCGTCAAGGAGCCGGCTAAGAAGGTTCCCTTTGTTGGTTTGTCGAATGTTGTGGCAACCCCTCACCTAGGTGCCTCAACCTTTGAAGCCCAGGAGAAAGCAGGTATCTCGGTGGCTAAGTCGGTACGACTGGCCCTTGAAGGGGATCTGGTGCCCGATGCGGTGAACGTTGCCGGTGGGGCCATCGACAAGGACGTGCGCCCCGGCGTGCCCCTGGCCGAAAAGGTTGGCCGGATTTTGACCGCCATTGGCGGCGACGAAGCCTTGACCCGCGTTGAAGTCAAAATCGCAGGTGAAATCGCCACTAAGGACGTCACCTCACTCAAGCTCTCAGCCCTCAAGGGGGTCTTCACCGATGTTGTCTCCGATAAGGTGTCCTACGTTAACGCCCCGATTCTGGCTGAGCAACGCGGCCTTGCGGTGGAGCTGGTGACCACCACCGAAACCGATTACTTCCGCAACGAAACCATTCTGACCGGTGCCCTGGCAAACGGTGAGGTTGTATCGGTGGCAGGTACCGTGACCGGCCCCAAGCTCATTGAGAAGCTGACCAACGTCAACGGCTACGATGTAGAAATCGCCATTACTGACCACATGCTGGTTCTGGAGTATGAGGACCGCCCCGGCGTCATTGCCGCTATCGGTACTTTGCTGGGTACAGCCTCCATCAATATCGCCGGTATGCAGGTTTCTCGCCACGAGAAGGACGCGCAGGCCCTATGTGTTCTGGCCCTTGACTCAGCACTGACCTATGAGGTCTTGGAGTCCATCAAGCGGGTCGTGAATGCTTCACGCGCCGCAATTATCAACTTGGCTGACTAAGCTCTGAGTTAGCCTCGGCATGGGGTGCCTTCTATCTCCCGAATGGGGGGAGGGGAGGCACCTTTTTTGTGGGCTGATGGGGGAATGACCAGTGGGCTCATGAGCGGTTCTTGTGGGCTTAAGATAAATGTTTTTCCATATCAGAATGATATTAAGAGGGTGAAAGTGATGCGCAATACTGGTAGGTTAGAGCCGGTCGCTAGCAACCGCTGGGGCTTACAGCCTCTGAAATAAGGGGCGCACTGCGGGGTAAATATCCTGGCAGTTCCCAGCGGTTCTGGCACCCACAGACCCCGAGATAAAGGATGTTCAATGTCTTCTGCACACCCCATTAGCCGCCGGGCTCTGGCACCCCTGTTCCTTGGAGGTATAGCGGCTATGGCCCTACCCGTGGAACAGGCATCAGCAGCCATAACCTCACCACTTAGCCCCGCCTCCTACCTGGCGCGAGGAACGGTTGCCCAGCGTAATGTCTCGCAGATGCCGGTGCTCTCCAACTCTGCACAGATGGCCAACTACCTCAAGAATCTGCACAGCAGGTATGTGAGTGACCGGTTTAGAGGCAAGCTACCTCTGAGCGGTAATGTCTTCGCCTACAGTATCCCCATTCATACGGTCAACAGCAAAGACCCCGCCCAGCACTACGAATGGTTCTACAGCCTCGATAACCGGGTTAGATACCAGAGTGATGAGTATAAGAGGCTGATGGGGGCTGAAAGGGCTGTACGCCTGCCCGTCCCTAAGAACTTCCAGATTCCCGGTGGTGGGGACCGCTCTATCGCTATTTACGATCGGGGAACCGGTATCTGGCGTTCCCTCTACCAGGTCAAGAAAACAACCAGTGGGAGTCATGCCGGTCAGTGGCATTACAGCTCCGGCGGCTATATTAAAGATGCTCACAAGCTCCCCGATTCTAAGCACAGCCTGCAACTGACCGGAGGCACAAGTTCGGTGGTCGGGATGGCCAGCGAACTCACCCAGATCGGTATTGACGAGGTTCTTGCCGGCTCTATCAACCACGCAGTTTCTTTCACCCTGCCTAATGCGCGTAGCGGCTTCTCCTGGCCTGCACGCCAGGGGGACGGTAACCTGACCCATGCTCTGGCACCCTATGAGGGGCAGTGGTTCCGCATCAACCCCGCAGTTAACCTCAATACCCTGGGGTTGCGCCCACTAACCCTCATGATCGCGCAAGCCGTGCAGAAATACGGTGGCTATGGCAGTGACCGTAACATTTGGTGCATGGCGGCTAACTACGAGTATGACACCAGCCAGTCCCAAGCAAACCAGGGCAATTCACGCTGGTACACCCAGGTGCAGAAAAAGTACGGCCAGGCACCCGAAAACCTGCATGATTTCCCCTTCCAGCACCTTCAGTTCGCTCCCAAGGACTGGCGTGGCGGGCTTTAGAATGGGTCGAAGCCGGTGATATTTTCTGATGAGTGAAGGGCTCGTCGGTAGTATGTGTGGCAGATCTAGTTGAGGCTGGTGGTTTGACCATCGACCCTAGTGCTAGACCTGCTGTGCTGTTTGTACCGGTCAAGGGAACTGCAACGGAGCAGTTGTAGGCTATAGGGCAATCACGCTTTTTAGCCACACAACCTAAGCCCTATCAACACTGGATGAGGGAAGCTGTCATTCTTCCGGCTGGTGTACCCGGTAGTCGTACGTGGGATTGCCAGGCTAGGTATAAAGGCGGAAGAGCCCCCGAAATAAACGTTTTTATCGATGCATTCCATTTGAATAGATTGACCAGCCAGCTATAGCAGCGGCAAAAGAAGCTACTGCAAAAGCAAGGACAGTATATAAAAGGGCGAGAATCGATGAAATTATTTTATTCTCACTCTTCCTAAAAAGAGGAACTAACAGGGCTATACCTAAAAAGATAGCGGCGCTGAACACCAGGAAGGTGCTTACGGATGTGAGTTGCTCATCAGTGCTCAAAAATACGATTGATAGCTCAAGGAATACGCATGCAAGAAAACCTATGAGGCCTGCAATGATAATTCCGTTGGTAGAGCTCTGATCAGGTTCGGGAGTGGGGGTATTTTCTTGGGGCATCGTAATTTTCTCCAAAAAATATTAAGTAAAAATATATCTCAAAAGAAATTGATTAAAAAAAGAGTTTTAACTCAACAGAAGAATTTATTGGGCTATTTCAGCGGGAATGACTTCGGCGGTAGACTTCTGGTCGTCTTCTAACCCGGGTAAACATTGCGTTTCTGCGTCAATTATCTCAGCTCTATCACTTACTGAATACACCACAACGGTCTGATCGGGTAAGTCGGTGACAATACTAAAATAAGCGTCGTCTGCCCACACATTACGGACTTTGAGTCCTTTGGCTTCCCATGCATTCCTTACCTTTTCAGCTTTTTCTTTGAAGGTTGTAGTGGTTGGTGAAGGGGCTAGCATGGTGGCATACACCTCGATTCTTCGGTGAGTCGCATCGCATGAAATAGGTGTTAGATCGGCCCAGGATGATTCCTTGTAGGGGAAGTCCTCCATGCCGTGCTTCCATTTAAATTTTTCGTAGTCTCCGTTGGCTGAGGCAGCTAGCGTTACTGTGGTGTAGAGGTTTTTGTATGCTTCGTTGGCTGATGGTGTGGCTGTTGATTCTGGGGATTGTGGTGTGTTCATGGTGCCGCATCCTGTGAGGAGAAGTTGTGAGCAGATGGTGATTGATAGCAGTGTTTTTCTGATGTGGTTTTTGGTCATGTTTTTATTCTGTCTTTTGGACATCTTCCCAGTTGATTCCACGAGCTCGAGCATATTCTCGAAGCTCCTCTTGGCTTACAGGCGTCTTTCGGTCATTAGCAGGTACATAGGTGTAATTATTTGGTCCGACAGATTTGATCTCAGTGAAGTCTGAAGGATCCACGTATTCAAGTAGCCTACCAATTTTGTCTCTGTGACCGGTGGTCCATAGGGCTGTCTGGTCAAGAGCTGATGTACCAGGTTTGAGATAGCCCTCTAGGCCATCCTCATCATAAAGGGCATGGCCATCCGTATCTTGAAGATAGTTACCATCCTGGGTATAACCGCCATCTGAAGTAAGCTCAGTGGGTTTGGCTCCATCTGGGGTCAATATATCCGAGGGGTTTGTTTTATTCCAGAATTTGAGGTAACCCATAGGAGCTACAATGTCCTCTGAGGCATGTGTATAGGCAATATTATTGATGTCCACAGCTAAATGATCCGGGTGAGCCTGCACATCATCCACCTGCTTCTGATCAAGCCCCGCAGATCCTAGGAAGACGGCGCTATCAACTTGTGTTTTCATTTCAGTCATACCGGAAAAGGTTGTATCTGTTCCATAGGAATGAGCAACAGTATTGAGGCGGATATTGTCCTCTCCCCGTAAAGTATTCAGCGTATCCAGATCCTGAGCGTAGCGGTGCCCGCCCTCATGTGCTTTATCATTATCAAGAACGGAAAGGTCTTCTGCGGGCCCCTTGGGCGCTTCATAATTCATCCAGGCCACAGTTGCATGTTGAGGCGCAGAACCATTACCAGTGATTATATTCCCGTGGTGTATTATGGCTGATTCTTCAGCTTTGTAGAGGGAACCGGCTGATCTGATGTGGCTGTTAACGTCACTGTCGCGCAGAGCACTATTATCAATGCCATGCGTCAGATAACTAATTGACTCTGCTTTGTCTAAATTACCAAGTACAAAAGCTGCTTTAACATCATCCCAATGCTCTTCATCTAAGCTGCCTGTTGATACTTCAAAGGTTATAATCTGTACGTCAGGATAGTTAGCTTTATTTTCCTCATACTGCTTAAGCATATTTCTTGCCGTGCCACGTACATTATCTGGCAAATGCAGCTTTTCAAGATTGAACGGGGAATCAGGTAGCTTGAGTCCATCAACTCTCTCAAGATTTCTGGCTTCTTCAGAATCCTGAGAAAGAATCCTCACCAAATTCACATTGGCCTCTGACCTATAGGTGTACTGGATGCCCTGCATATTTCCAACAAGACCGGGAGCATATTGGATCAGAGCTTTCCGCTGCGCTTCGTTCAAAGTTCCTGGTGGTACCTGATCATCAGCGTTGATTGAACGCCAGTTCCCCTTATCATCAGTGAATTGGTTCTGGGCGTTCCACCACTTCTGAGTATCCTTGGCGCGTTGGACATTGTCTCCACCAATAGGATTCGAAGCAAACAGCGCGTATTTTGGATTGGCAGTGAAAAAAGTTTGAATCTGTTCCGGTGTCATCTGTGAGAGCAGATCCAGTAACCGTGGCATATTTTCTTCCGATGTTCTAGCATCTTCAAACGCACGTATCAGGGTCAACGAATCAAAGAGCTCAAAACTAGTCAAGACATCACTAGGGGCACTAAAAGGATTACCTTGATGAGGGGTACCACCACGGTTGTTATAGAGTGCGTCGACCGAATCGGCAATCGAATACTGCTCGATAATCTCAGAAGCCTTCGTAAAATATTCATCCCGGATATCATCAACAATTCTTTGCGCATTAGCTATTGCCGCATCAGCGTCAGCAATATCCCCGCGCAGACCACCATGCCCTGTCCACCCATGAATTGTCAGGGCAATAATCGGATCAGGGCTTTCATCTTTCGCAGCCTCTTCTTCCAGCCTCGCAATCTTATCCTGTGCATCATTTTTCGCTGTTTGAGCATCTTGAGCTGATTTCAATGCAGCATCAGCACGCTCCTGCATATCTCTTAATTGTCTTTTCCATCTACTTACAGCATCAGATGCCTTTTCGTAGGCATAGGCTATACGAGATACTAGGCCTGCACCGTCTGAAGCTACCGCTTCAAGCCTGCGGATTCGGTTACCCTCGCCATCGATACTCGTGTATTCCAAAAGAGACTCACGATAAGGATCGATAAGATAGTTGCGCTGTTCCCACCAAAAGTTTGAGATCGAAATCCAGGCATCGGGATCTCCGGGGCAGGGATCCCCGCCAGCAAGAGGAGACCAATCACTAGGACGTGTAGACATGGCCCCTACTTCCCTCCTGCATCAGCTGCTTTAAAAGACCTATAAGCTTCTTGCGCCCCGTCGCGGGCATTGGTAAATGCTTCCATTGCGCTAGCCAGAAGCTTTCCGTCCTGCCCTCTAACTACACCGGCATGGTGTTCAGCTACCGGGTCCTGGCTTGCAGAGTGTTCGCAGGCGGAACTAGCTAGGGTCTCAAAGTTGGCTCGGGTTTTTTCAAAGATATCTATGACCGACTGGAGGTCTTCATATCTGAATTTAAGAGTATCGGTCATCCTTGTCAGCTCTTTCTTTCTGCATCTTCCCGTGTTTACCCTTCTAAAGGTGTCAGGTAAGTATTCTGGTTCATGATTCTACTTGAGTAGATGCATAGCTGAAACCTTTAGATGCAACGGCTAGGGGCATGTTATAGCTTGATCCATCAATCCCACTAGTCCTAGCCCTAGCGAGTTCCATTCATTGAGGTAGGCCAGCCCCTACACTGTTAGCCCCTGCGGGAGTAGTTCTTACCCTCATGCGGGATCAGCAGGTCGCCGGTTTGTTCCCCACCCTGTAAAATCATGACTATGACTGCTACCCCCTACTACATCACCACCGCAATTTCTTACCCCAACGGCGCCCCTCACATCGGCCATGCCTATGAGGTCATTGCCGCTGACACCATGGCCCGTTTCAAGAAACTAGACGGTTTTGATGTGCGCTTCATGACCGGTACCGACGAACACGGCCAAAAGATGCAAACCACTGCACAGAAGCAGGGGAAAAGCCCCAAGGAACTAGCCGACGAAAACTCAGCCCGATTCCGCGCAATGGCCGAGCTCGTGGGAGCCGACTTTGACCGCTTTATCCGCACCACCGACCCCGACCACTACGCCGCATCTCAAGCCATCTGGAAGAAGATGGAAGAGAAGGGCGATATTTACCTGGATAAGTACGCAGGCTGGTACTCGGTCCGCGATGAGGCCTACTACACCGAAGAAGAAACCGAACTGCGTGACGGTGTGCGCTATGCGATTGCTACCGATACAGAGGTTGAATGGACCGAAGAAGAATCCTACTTCTTCCGCCTCTCAAAGTACGCCGACCGCCTGCTTGACCTGTATGAAACCGAGGGCTACGTCTACCCCGAAACCCGCCGTAACGAGCTGGCCTCTTTTATTAAGGGTGGCCTCAACGACCTCTCCATCTCCCGCACAACCTTTGACTGGGGCGTACCTGTACCCGGCAACGACAAGCACGTCATGTACGTCTGGGTCGATGCGCTGACCAACTACCTGACAGGTGTGGGCTACCCCGATACCGACAGCGAACTCTTCACCACATACTGGCCTGCTGATATGCACCTGATCGGAAAGGACATCACCCGTTTCCATGCTATCTACTGGCCTGCCTTCCTCTGGTCCGCTGGGCTGGAACTACCCCAGAAGGTCTTTGGACACGGCTTCTTGCTGGTGGACGGCGAAAAGATGTCAAAGTCCATCGGCAACACCCTGGACCCCGCAGACCTGGTAGCAGGCTTTGGCCTGGATCAGCTCCGCTTCTTCCTGCTCCGCGATGTTTCTTTCGGTCAGGACGGCTCCTACTCAGCCGAGGCTATCAAGAACCGTATTAACTCCGACCTGGCCAATGACCTGGGCAACCTGGCCCAGCGCTCACTGTCTATGGTTGCTAAGAACTGTCAGGGCACTGTTCCCCAGCCCGGGCAGTTTACTGCGGAGGATACGGCTATGCTTGAGGCCGCAGGTGCTCTACTGGAGCAGGTCCGGGCTGACTTTGATATTCTGGCCTTCCATCGTGCCCTAGAACGTATCTGGCAGGTTGTCGGTGAAGCTAACCGCTACTTCACGGCCCAGGAACCCTGGAAGCTCCGCAAGACCGACCCGGAACGTATGAACACCGTTCTGTACGTGACCGCTGAGGTTCTACGCATTGTGGCAACCCTCACCCAGCCGGTCATGCCTACCTCTATGGGTAAGCTCCTAGACCTACTGGCTGTGGCACCGGAAAACCGTAGCTTTAGGGACCTTGACCGGGCCCTGGTCGCTGGTACTGTTCTGCCCGCGCCTGCTCCGATTTTCCCGCGTTATGAGGACCCCAAGGAAGCCTAACCCGTAGCCACCGGTAAGAATAGCAGATAGAGCTCAGGCCCGCCCCCAAGATAAGGGGAGCGGGCCTGAAGCTATCCGAGGTAAGAATCTTTAGAACCAGCCCAGTTGGGTGACCCGGTAATAAATCTGTTGTGCGATAGCGACATAGCCCCAGCCATTGAGGTGGAAGCCGTCGGTGGCATAGAAGCTGGGGGGAATCTTCCCTTCCTTGTAGGCGGCGCGGTCCTTATCGGATGACCAGACCCCGGACCCTGCCAGCGCACCGTAGCGGAGCCAGCTTTCCTGGGTGGTTTCACGGAGAAAGGTCTCGGGGTTCATGAATCTATCCCCGAAGGTTTTAGCTGCCCAGGTGTTGTAGGTTTCGACCTGCTTAGCCCGATCTGATGTGTTTGAATCCTTTTGGGCGCGGAAGTGCCCCAGAACAATCGAGCGGGTGGGGGCCATGTCAAAAGCCCGTTGGGTATCTTCCTGTATACGGGAGGTTTCCGCCAGATTGTTGCGACCGATTTGAAGTACATGGTAGCAAGCGCGGCTAATCATCTCCTGGTAGGAGTAAAGCCAGGCTGCAGCTGTATCGGAGGGCGCATAAATTTCTTCGCCGGGAACTGTTCTGGTAAAGAATAAGCTGTTTTCGGTTTCCCCAGCTAACAATAGGCCGGGGACGTCGCCAACGTAGCCTGGGACCTGTGTAGAAGAGCCCCAAGAAACATTGGCATCCGAGGCCAAGGTAACGGGCACTGTGCCTGAAGCTGGAATCATGTCATCCGGGAAAACTAATTTATATCGATTAGCTGATACACCCCGCCGTGCAGTAATCAGGGAAGAGGTGTCCCCTCCTCGCCCAAAACCGAGAACCGGCACGGAGAGATAGCTTGAAAGAAGCTCAGGTAGGGTTGCTTTGACTCCGGCAGGAACACCTTGATCGGCGTAAGCTCCTTCTACGGATGAACTGCCCCAGATAGCTAAGGAAGGGCCAGAAACAGTGGGGTAAATGTATTCTGCGGGGAAGACAGTAGAGCTGGCATCGGCTGCCTGAGCCGCCTGCTGACCGGCCAAGCCCCCTGCAGCTGCTGTGGCTACAGTTGCAACGCCCGTGAGGGTTGCAAAACGGACGAGGTCGCGGCGGCTGGTGCGAACTCCTGGCTGTGTTTCAGGTGTCATGGTGGTGCGGTTGCTACTTTCTGTGACGAGTCCGTCGTGTCATCACGGGAAGTTGTGGTGATGCCCGACTATTTATAGTAGTTAGAATGGATGATGATTAGCTAGGGAGGCTTGCGTGTCATTACTTACTGCCCACGGTGTTAAGGCTGGTACGAGCCTGGCCCTTTTGCTTGTTGTGGCCCTGACTGGGTGTAAGCCCCAGCCCCAAAATTTTCAGGAGCTTGAGCCTGAACAAGCAAACCCGGAGCACATTACCGCTCTTGAGAGTTTGATGTATCCCCCTGAGGGTGCAGAAAAGGCTCGCCGTGCTTTTGTTGAGCGCTGTGTAGCTCAAGCCGGGGGTAAATACCTGGAGCCGGTTGCGGTGCATAGCCTGGACCACGCTGTCTATACCGGGCGCACTACTGATGAGTTGAAAGCTAACGGGTACGGGCCTTTGCCCGCCCAGAGCGACCGAGCAACTGCCAGCTTTGACCAGGCTGGTCTTGATGCCTACCTGGGCAAGGGCGATAGTACCTTGAGCGTGAGCTTCATGGATTATTCCAGTGGGGAACTGAAAGCTGACGGCTGTATGGCTCAGAGCTATGAGTACCTCTATGGGTCGGTTGAAAACGGTATTAAGGCCGCCCTCTTGGCTCCCCAGTTTGGCTCGGCTATCGCCGATAGCCTGCGCTCGGACGAGAAGTACGTTGAGTTGCAGAGGCAGTGGGCTAGCTGTATGTCCGATGCTGGCTTTGGCCAGGTCAAGAGTACCGACCTGGCCTCTTACCAGGCTAGCCTGGTAGGCCAGGCGGATGCTAAGAAGATGCTGGAGGCCGATATTTCCTGTCGTGAAAGACATTCTTTTGATTCCTCCGTTTCTGAGCTCAAAAATTCTTACTACGAGTCCGTTTACAAACGGCTCAAACAGTTCAAGGATGAGCTTGAAGCTATCCACGCTACCTCCCAGGAGCGGGTGGAAGCGGATAAGGCCGACCCCAAGAACACCTCAACGGTCACCCTACCCACACCCTCTGAGAGTGCTAGCGCCTCAGCTGAGCCAACAGCCACAGCATCCTAGGGACGCGGCCAGCCTTTCCCACCCTCCTGCTAGCCTCCTGGTGCTCATCGGTGCCGTGCCCAGCTCATACTGGCCCAAAGCTCGTAGAGGTGGGCACAGCACCGAATTTCTTGGCCCAATATGAACTAGTAGTGTGCCTACCAGCTTTAGGGGGTCTCTTGCAGGCTGACGACCGGTGAGAGACGCGAAGCCCGCAGGGCTGGTATCAGGCTAGTGAGCCAGGTCAGAGCGACCCCGCCGATCAGAATCAGGAGCAGGTCCCAGCCATGAACAGAGTAGTTCATGCTAAAACCATTGGTGGCATACACCTGCAAGAGCAAGATCGCACAAGCATAACCAGCCCCAATACCCAACAGTATGGACAGCAAAGCCACCAGGGTCGTCTCGAAGGAAATCATGGCCCTCAACTGTTTCTTGCTCATACCCGCAACCCTCAACAGGGCGTAGGGGCGGCGCCGCTGGTAGGCGCTCAGAATCTGGGTATTGGCTATACCAATCAGAGTAATAGCCAGGGTTGCCCCCAGTAGCCCCAGGGCAACGTAGAGGCCTATGTTTAGACCCAACTCAATATCTCTACCCATGGTCAGGCTCCCGTAGAGGCTACCCTGGGCAAGCCCCACCTGGCTCTCAAGGCCCTTCAAAGCCGCCAACTGCTGATCGCTACTGAGCGAGGGGTCAAAGCCAAGAATCAGGGCGGGTGAGTAGGGGGAGGGCGAGGTAGCCAGAAACTCGGAACCGCTTATTCTCTGACCTGTTACCCGGGTCATGACAGGTCCAAACAAATCAGTATCCGTATAAACAACAGTCAGTTCCTGGCTCTTGTGGGTTCCAGCAACCCTAATTTTGCTACCCTCTACGAGACCGAGTGATTCAGCGCTTGAGGCATTGATGAGGAGCTGGTCATCGGCCAAGGGGTGCGGGAAATCATAGGGAGCTAAGCGATCTAGCTGAGAAGCATCGAGAGAATATACGCTCACTCTGTTGGCATCCTGGTAGAGCTTATTCTCCAAGGAGCCCTGGGGGATTGCCACAGTCGCCGCATCTACCCCGCCAAAAGCCTGAACTTCTTGCTCCAAGCGGGTGCTAGCCTCCCAGCTCTGAGCACTCACAAAGCCCGAAGCAGGGAAAGGGTAGGAACGCTCAATATCCTCAAGGACGGAAACCTTCAGGGTAGTGAAACCGGTCATGAGAGCAGCTAGAAAGGCTGCGCAGATAAAGAGCATCCGGCCGCTAGCTACGGTCTGGCCCTTAGCCTGCCGGATATTACTATGGGCCATACCGGCGGTAGTAAATGGCTGGCAGAACCTGCTCGTCACAGCGAGCAGGGGGGATAGGAAGAAAGGGAAAACCAGGACAAGGAGGGTTGCCAGGGCAACCGTGGCCAGCACATACCCTGGCTCTAAGGGAGAACTCTGAGCCCAGAAGATACCCACAGCTACCAGGGCTACAAGGAGGAGCACCAGCAGCCAGAACCAGACCTTCTTAAGGACGCTCCTTGTCCGGGGCTCAGGTACGCTCTGGATGGCTGTGATGGGCGAAATCTTGCGCATTGACCAGGCTGGTGCCAAAGCGCTAAGGACGGCAACAGTCCCACAGATAAAGAGGGAGATCAGGGCTGGGACGGGGGAGAAATCGATCATGTAGCCCCCGGTCATAAAAGTGGACATAAGGAATGCCAGGCCATAGGCCGTGACGATACCCGCTAGAGCAGAAAGCACACCCAGCATGAAGGCCTCCAGTAGGAGCATCCGCACCAGAGCAAAACGGGTGGCACCCAGAGTACGGAGCAGAGCCAGTTCGCGGGTACGCGAGGCCGCGTAGACCCGGTAGGTATTAGCTATCACAAAACTGGACATGAGGAGGGATAGCAGGCCGAAGCCCAGAACAACGGCGGTGACCTGTGAGATCCCCCCGGTGAAGTCATCTACATCCTTTTGGATTTGTTCCTCTACAGTAGAGACCGCCACCTCAAGCCCTGCTGATGTGAGCTGCTGCTTGAAATCATGGACTGAAACCCCCGGTGCTAACTTGACCATCATCATGCTGTAGCCGCTACTGGGGTCAGCTTCACGTGACTTGGTGTAGTCTGCGGTCAAGCTACCGCCGGTGAAGACCATATTATTCATAGGTCCCGTAGCAGCTTTTTGTGCGTAGATACCGCTGATTTTAAAGTCACTGGTTGGGGGTAATCCCTGAAAGTCAACGGGTAGGGTGTAGTCAGTCATCCGTACCGTCTGCCCAACTCTCAGATCGGAGTTTTGAGCAAGGGAGGAGGGTATGAGGACCTGACTGCTGGTTCTGGGGAGATCACCCTCTTGAAGGGTGAGAGAGAGAACAGAATCATCGGCCGCTAAATCAGTGCGTTTGACCAAAAAACTTGGTTCTTGGGCCCCCGAGCCAGCTAAATACATGACATCATCAGCTGTTGCTACACCCCAACTGGATTTGACCAGGGAACTAGCCTGAACCTGCTGGGCAGCCTTCTGACTCAAGTAGGGGGGACTTTCTATAACAAACTGGCTGTGATCAGGGTCCTCCAAGACCAGATCCGAGTTCCCATAGAACTGGGCCGCTGACTCACGCAAGCTAGTCATGAGCGACAGGTTGCTGATAAGAACCGCTGAGAGGAAGAAAGCCGAGATAGCAATACCGATGGAGGTCAGCGCAAAGCGCAGCCTGTGCTTACCCAAGTTAGAGCGGGCAACGGTGCCCAATGTGGTTGCCATGCTATTCACCCAACCCAGAAAGCGCCGCAAGCACTGACTCGCGGGTGGGGGATTCAAGCACACCGGCCAATTTGCCGTCGCGCAGCAGTACTACCCGGTCAGCATAAGAGGCCGCTACCGGGTCGTGGGTGACCATGAGAATGGTCTGCCCCTGAGCGCGGGCAGCCTGCTGTAGCAGATCTAAAACCTCGGCACTAGAAACTGAGTCCAATGACCCGGTTGGCTCATCGGCAAAAATGACGGCGGGGCGGGGTAGAAGCGCTCTGGCAATGGCTACTCGCTGCTGCTGGCCACCCGATAGCTCAGCCGGGGCATGCTTGAGCCGGTCCGTCAGGCCCAGAACCCGTACCAGCTCATCACGCCAAATATTATCAACCTTCATCTTGGCAAGACCCAGGGGCAGATCAATGTTCTGGCCTGCGGTCAGTGTGGGGACCAGATTGTAGGCCTGGAAGATAAAGCCGATATTCTTGGCCCGGAACTCTGCTAGCACGGAATCTTTGAGGCCCAGCAGTTCGACACCCCGTACCTGCAAAGAAGAATCAGTCCCGGGGTCTGGGGTATCGAGGGTGGCAAGGACGTGGAGCAGAGTGGACTTGCCAGAACCTGAGGGGCCCATAATGGCCGTGAACTTGCCGCGTTCAAAGTCGATGCTGACCTGATCGAGGGCGCGCACGGACGAAGTACCGCTTCCGTAAGTTTTGCTGAGGTTGCGTGCGCCTACCGCAACGGGAAATGTGTGGTGTGTATTCATAGTTCCAGTCTGGCAAGAGATCTACCTGGATACATCAGGCCTGGGAGTGAAACCTGGGAAGGACCTCATACCCGGGTATGAGATACCTGTTCCCGGCCTGGAACGACCGACAAGTAGCCTAGGGCAGGAGGCCTGCCTCATAGGCCATAATGACGACCTGCACACGGTCGCGGGCGCCCAACTTGGCCAGAATATGGGAGACATGCGTCTTGACGGTTGCCTCCGACACAAAAAGCTCTGAGGTGATTTCAGCGTTGCTGAGGCCCCGGGCCATGAGCATGAAAATCTCGAACTCGCGGGCAGTCAAGCTGGCTATTTCCTGCTGGTGTTTACCGCTGGACTGAGCGGAGGAGCCAGCCTGCCGGTCCGCGGGTAAGCCAGCAAACCCCACGGCCTGGCCCGCGCCCTGACCGGATGGGGCATCCTGCGCTAGCTGGGGGATAATCATCTGCTCCAAGAGACGCTTCGTAGCACTTGGTGCAATGACGGCATCCCCCCGGTAGATAGTACGGATAGCCTCCAAGAGCTGCTCAGCAGGCGCGTCCTTAAGCAAGAAGCCACTGGCCCCGCGCTGGACCGCCGCGTAGACATAGTCATCAATATCAAAAGTTGTCAGCATAACGATACGAACGGAGGGGTAGCCCGCAATAATTGCCCCGGTCGCCTCGATACCATCCATGACCGGCATACGCACATCCATGAGCACCACATGGGGTACAGAACCCTGCCCCGCCAACTGCCGGGTAAGCTCCACAGCTTCCTGGCCATTCGATGCCTGACCTACCACCGTCAAATCAGGCTGGGAACCAACCAACATGGCAAGGCCAGAGCGCACCAACTGCTGATCATCAACCAGCATGACCCTAATCTTTCCGCTCATCGTCTCTTCTCAATCCTCTCGACCTCAACAACTTCTCTCTTAACAGCTGGCCTGCCCCGGCCAAAAAGACAGCCAGCGCTCTTAGGGAGCAAACGGAATCTGTGCAAAGACCCTAAACGAGCCGTCCGCCAGGCGCCCGTAATGCAAGCTACCCCTATACATATCAACTCGTTCCCGCATACCCAGCAAACCACGGCGGGCACCGACCAAAGGCTCCGAAGCCTGAACCTGGGGCGCATTGACCACATCAATATCTAAGGAACGCTTACCCTCACGAACCGTCACCGTCACCAGCGGGGTCGTGGGGCTATGCTTACGCACATTGGTCAGAGCCTCCTGCACAATACGGTAGACCGTCAGCTCAGCCCCCTGCGGCAGCTTCTCCTCAACCCCCTCGCACTCCCACACCAGCCTGGCATTAAAACCCAGCTCCTGCATCTGATCCACCAGCTGCGGCACATTGTGCAAAGCCGGTAGAGGCTGAAAAGCGGCGCCCTCATCCGTCCGCAAAACTCCCAGCAGGGAACGCATCTGCTGCAAAGAAGAACGAGCCGTCTCAGAAATAGTCCCTAAGGCGGCAATCTCCACCGGCTCGACCAGCTCACCGCCTCGGGCAGAGATCTCTTGCTCCGCCTGCTGACGGGCTTGAGCCACATACCGTGCCCCGTCCGCCTGCGTAATAATGACCGAAAGAGAATGAGCCACAATATCGTGCATCTCCCTGGCAATACGCGCACGCTCATCCAGGGCCGCCATAACCCGCTCCTGCTCCCGCTCATGCACCAACTGCCGGTTACGCTCAACCAGCGACCTCTGCCGGTTATCCCGCAAGCGCCTAGTATCACCCAGAAACCAGGCAATCGTGCACAAGGCGGCACAAAAGAAGAAAATAACCAGAGAAAGAACCAAAAGCTCAACGGTGCTCCAGCTATAGACAGAAGCAAGCTGAAAACCCGCACTAGCCCCAGCCACCACTGAAGCCACCAAAAAAAGAACAATAGTTACTATACGCACCCGGCGCTCGCCGTACCTGGCCCAGTGATAGACCGCCAGCGGAGCCGCCCACCACATATCAAGAGCCGGGAAGGGCAAAACAACAGTAACCAGCAAGCCCACAAGGACTAAAACAGTCACGGTCTTTGGCCTGCTATAGCGGAAATAGAGACTGCCGGTCACCACCGCCCAAAGGAGCATATAGAGCCACCAGAGATTACCGTTGAGGCCCCCAATACCGGTAAAACCAACCGTAAACAACTGGCACAAGGCAACAAAAATACCGTTCACCCAGCGCTTACGCCGAGCCAAAACAGCCGGTTCAAATAGAAAGCTCTCCACCCCACCAGTTTAGGTTGCACCCGCACCCAGAACCCAGCACCCACCCTGCACCAGGCCCAAGTTCATACCCCAGTATGAAGCGCCTACCGGCCTACCCCCACCAGAAAAGGTAACCTTATAGTCATGCAGTACATCTCCACTCGCGACACCACCCGCACCCCAGCCCACTTCACCGACATCCTCCTGGGAGGCCTAGCCCCCGACGGTGGCCTCTACCTCCCCGTCTCCTACCCCCAGATCAACGATGCCACCCTCACCCGCTGGCGGGCCGTCCTCGCTACCGAAGGCTACCAGGGGCTCGCCGCCCAAATCCTGGCCCTCTACATTGATGACATCCCCCTAGAAGACCTCAAGGCCATTACCGCCCGCGCCTACTCCTACCCCAAATTCGCCTCCCCAGAGATCGTGCCGGTCACCGAGCTGGAACCCGGTATCCTCATCGGACACCTTTCAGAAGGACCCACCGCCGCCTTCAAAGACATGGCCATGCAACTACTGGGCGAACTCTTCGAATACGAACTAGCTCGCCGCGGCCAAGACCTGAACATTGTAGGCGCAACCTCTGGCGACACCGGCTCATCCGCCGAATACGCCATGCGCGGCCGCACCGGCATTAAGGTCTTCATGCTGACCCCCGCCGGGCGCATGACCCCCTTCCAACAAGCCCAAATGTTCGGCCTAGACGATGCCAACATCTTCAACATCGCCCTCGAGGGCGTATTCGACGACTGCCAGGATATCGTCAAAGCTATCTCCTCCGATGCCAGCTTCAAGGCAGAAAAACGCATCGGCGCCGTAAACTCCATCAACTGGGCCCGCCTCATGGCCCAGATCGTTTACTACGTTTCCTGCTGGATCCGCTCCACCGAAACCAACGACCAGAAGATCTCCTTCTGCGTACCCACCGGCAACTTCGGTGACATCTGCGCCGGCCATATCGCCCGCCAGATGGGCCTGCCCATTGACCGCCTGATCGTGGCAACCAACGAGAACGACGTCCTCGATGAATTCTTCCGCACCGGCAACTACCGTGTCCGTTCCTCGGCTAATACCTTAGAGACCTCCAGCCCCTCCATGGATATCTCGCGCGCTTCCAACTTCGAGCGCTTCATCTACGACCTGCTCGACCGCGACGCCGAGCGGGTGGGCGACCTCTTCGGCCGACAGGTCAAAGAGGGCGGTTTTACCCTGGCAGGGGACCCAGCCTTCACCGATGCCGCAGATAAGTTCGGCTTCGCATCGGGCCGCTCCACCCACGCTGACCGGGTGGCTACGATTCGTGATGCCCATGAGCGGCTGAACGTCCTGCTTGACCCCCACACAGCCGATGGTGTGAAGGTTGCCCGCGACTGGGCCGATAGGGTCGAAACTCCCATTATCTGCATGGAGACCGCGCTACCGGTCAAGTTCGCGGAAACCATCAAGGAAGCAACCGGCTCCGAGCCCGCTATCCCTGAGCGCTTCGCGGGCATCATGGAGGCTGACCGCCACCTAATTGACCTACCCAATGATGTAGAGGCTGTTAAAGCTCTGATTGAGCGCAACGTCTAAGACTATGGGCAAGGGGCTTGTGGGGAGATTGGGCAAAGCTGTGCCTGCCAACCTCCCTGAACGCCAGACCCGAGCCAGTTGGCAGGCATAGCCTTGCCCGCTTGCCCTGATAGCCAGGCCTAAGCCAGTTGGCAGGCGCACGCTTGCCCTCGGCCCTGAAAGCTAAGGCCAGGCCAGCTAAGGCATCAAGTCTCAACGCAGTGGTGGGGAACCGAACGGTTCCCCGCCACTGTGTTTAATCCGGCGCGGATGTATTGAGTTCAGAGTGTCGACCGGATAGCATGCAGTTGTAGTGACATTGTAATGAATATGTATTAACTGCTGGAGGGCAAATGTCTACAACTACTATCTCGTTCCGTACAGACCGCGAAACCAAAGAAGAGGCTATGCGGCTCTTCAGTGAACTTGGCCTCGACATGAGTACAGCCCTGAATATGTTTCTTCGCCAGGCGCTCGTGGATAACGGAATACCGTTTACCCGCGTCGCGAAAACCCTGCCAGCGCTCGCGCACGCTACGAAGCAGAAAATGGGCTGGGGGAGAAGTTCTCGTCTGTTGATGAGCTGATGGCAGACCTGACCGATGCTTTGTAGTATCACCCGAACCCCTCAATTCAAGCGCGATGCTAAGGCCCTCTTCAAAAAGCATGACAAGGCCGAAAAACTGGCAGAAGCCGTCCAAGAGCTTATGGCAGAAAATAAGGAGCTTCTCACCACCAAGTATCGGGACCATGCGCTCAAAGGTAACTGGAAAGGCTACCGCGAACTGCACATTGAAGGCGATTGGCTTTTGGTATGCCGGGTGGACCGAGAAGAACTGGTGCTCGTACTTACCCGTACAGGTAGCCATGACGATTTGTTCTAGTTAAAATTACCCGGGTGTAAAGCCTGTCGGAAGAAAACAGGCCCTGCTAGGGTTTGCCGTATGGAGGCACTCACCGACGAGCAGAAAAACCTGCTGGCCGCGCTCATCACTCAGGGTCTGCCGCTTGACGCAGAAAGCCACAAGCCCAGCGCACAGGAACGGCAAGGGATAATCCGCAGGCTGAACACAGCACAGGCCAAACAGAGCTGCGATTGCTCCACCTGCATCACCCTTACCCTGCACTACCCGGCAGACTCAGAAGCCACCTTACTGGCTAGCCGGCCTGAAACACCGGCACCCCGCACTGTCTTAACCGCAACCACCCAGGACGGATCCGCCCTGCTTCTGGCCCATCTAGTGGGGCAGTACCTGACCGAACTTGAAATAGCACCCATCGGTCAAAACCCCGTCTGCCTACCCCGCCCGGAAGAACTCGTCTTCTTTGCAGCAGCACCGGGTAATGGTGCAGAGGTTCCCACAGGTGCAGGCCAGCCGGCCAATATATGAAACCCAAAGCCAAAATATGGGCAAAGGGCACTGTGCAGGACTAGCCTTAAGAACATGACTGAAACTCCCTCCATCAACCTGGCAGTAATTCCCGGCGACGGCATCGGCCCCGAAGTAGTAGCCCAAGCCCAGCGCGTCCTGACCCGCGCCGCCGAACTTGACCAGATTGCTGTCACCGCCACCGAGTACCCCCTGGGTGCTGGTCACTGGCTAGCAACCGGCGAAACCCTCTCAGAAGAGACCAAAGCAAAACTAGCAACCCACGACGCCATCCTCTTTGGTGCCGTCGGCGCAGACCCCCGCTCCACCCAAGTGCCTAGCGGCCTGATTGAGCGTGAAATCCTGCTCAACCTACGCTTCTCCTTTGACCACTACATCAACCTGCGCCCCTCACGCCTCTACCCCGGTGCAGTCTCCCCGCTAGCTAACCCCGGCCAAATCGACTTTGTGGTTGTGCGTGAAGGCACCGAAGGCCCCTACGCAGGTAACGGCGGTGTCCTGCGCGCCGGAACCCCCGAAGAAATCGCCACTGAAGTATCGCTTAACACCGCTCACGGTATCGAGCGCCTAATCCGCTACGCTTTTGAGCTGGCTAATACCCGCGACAAGAAGAAGCTGACCCTGATCCACAAGACCAACGTCCTGGTCAACGCAGGGGCCCTCTATACCCGCATCTTCAACCAGGTAGCCACCCAATACCCGCAGGTCACCACCGACTACCTGCATATTGACGCGGCCACCATCTTCCTAACCACCGACCCGGCACGGTTCGATGTCATCGTCACCGACAACCTCTTTGGCGACATTCTGACCGACCAGGCAGGCGCTATTAGCGGCGGTATCGGTTACGCGGCCTGCGGAAACATTAATGCCGACCGCACCTTCCCCTCCATGTTCGAGCCGGTCCACGGCTCCGCCCCCGACATCGCAGGGCTCAACAAGGCTAACCCCACGGCAAGCATCCTGGCCGCCGCCATGCTCCTGCGTCACCTGGGCTACGAGGGCACCGCCGCCCGCATTGACCGCGCCGTAGAAGCAGACCTAGCTGCCAACCCCGGTGCAACCCGCGGTACTGACGAGATCGGTTCCGCAATTCTGGCCGCCCTGGATGCCTAAGCTCCTTGGTCCCTTCTGGCTCACCGGCGGGGAACCACGTTAGGTAGAGCACAGAAACCACAGAGCTGATGTATTCTCATAAGGAAAAGGAAGATAAGGGCACACACCAAGCCAAAAGCTCAGGAGCCCGCCCCTGGCCAGCAAGGCTGTGCACCAGCACCCCCTAAAACGCCAGACCCGAGCCAGCTGGCGCACAGCCTTGCTTACCCGGGCTTAACATTTTGACAAGCTACAGTCCCATACACTGTGATTGAAGGACGAACATGACCCTGGAATTTTCTATTACCCGCAACCCCAACCCCGCCAGCGCTGAGCGCAGGGCAGAAATACTTGCCGACCCCGGTTTCGGCAACCATTTTACCGACCACATGGTCCGTATCGACTGGAAAGGCAACCACACCGACGGCGGTGAATGGTCCAAGGCCCAGGTGTTGCCCTACGGGCCTGTCAGTCTTGACCCGGCGGCCAGTGTCTTCCACTACGGGCAGGAAATTTTTGAGGGCATCAAGGCCTACCGCCAGGCTGACGGCTCCATCACCACCTTCCGCCCCCAGGAGAACGCCGCCCGGCTGAACAAGTCGGCAGACCGACTGGTTCTGCCCCATCTGCCCGAGGAACTGTTCCTGGAGGCAATCCGCCAGTTGGTTACCATCGACGCTGACTGGGTGCCCTCCGGCGAAGGGGAATCCCTCTACCTGCGCCCCTTCATGATCGCCACCGAGGCTTTTCTGGGGATCCGCCCTGCCCGTGAAGTTTCCTTCTACGTGATCGCCTCACCCGCCGGTAACTACTTTGGCACGCCCAAGCCCGTTGATATTTGGCTATCTACCACCTACGCCCGCGCCGGTGTGGGCGGTACCGGCGAAGCCAAGTGCGGCGGCAACTACGCCGCCTCACTTGCCGCCCAGTTGGAAGGCGAAGCCCAGGGCTGTAAGCAGGTCATTTTCAAGGACCCCAACCGCGATGATGCCATTGAGGAACTGGGCGGCATGAACGTCTTCTTTGTCTTCAAGGACGGGCGTATTGCCACCCCTGAGCTAACCGGCACCATTTTGCGCGGTGTTACCCGCAAATCCATCATCAAGCTGGCCCAGGACAGGGGATACACCCATGAAGAGCGCAAAATTACTCTGTCTGAATGGCGCCAGGGCGTAGCCAGCGGTGAGATCACCGAGGTCTTTGCCTGCGGTACCGCCGCTGTGATTACTCCCGTGGGTAAGCTCAAGGCCGCTGATTTTGAGGTCCCCTCAGCCTCCGGTGCTGAGGGCGGGCCCGTGACCATGAGCCTGCGTCAAGAACTAGTCGGTATTCAGACCGGCAAGGTTGAGGACCGCTTGGGCTGGAACGTCACACTGGTCTAAGAATCACTGGGCCTTGAGCCTGTAGCTCAGCTCCGGTCGATGCTGTACCAGAAAGGCTCAGCTTAAGAACTGTGCCCGCCTTTCCTGCTAGTGCAGGGGAAGCGGGCATCTATCTTTAAGCGGTTTTAGGGCAAATCCAAGGTCCGGGTGAGGTCCAGCTGTTGGCAGAAATATTCGTCATGGCTGACCACTTAGAGGGCACACTGGCTAGGGTGGCAGTGATGTGGGTGCTGAAAACCGGTGCCGGGTACGGGCAGAGTGGTTTCAGCCTGGGCTAGAGAGCTGCTGAAAAATCCACCGATAGGCCTTCTGTAGACAGTAATTCCGAGAGCCAGTTTATGGGCGGGCGCAGAAACCCGTCAAGAGAGTTTCTGCGGGATTATGAGGAGTGGGTTTGGCATACTTAAGTGAATTGTGTTTGCGTGAAAGGCAATGAGCAGGTGGGTAAGCAACAGAAAGAGAACTGGCAAGAGGGTCAGGAGCGGCTAACTAGAGGCTGGATTCTAAACGTAAACTGGCTCAGAAAAATTCCTTGGATAACTGGAACTATCATATATGGCTGGATTTTTTTTGCTACCCTGACTGGTTATAGCTATCAAGAGTTTAATTGGGAAAAATCTCCAAATTTTGTATCATGGATAACATTTGCAGGTGTATTACTTGTTCTCGCGGCGGTTATATTCATTTTTCCCTTCAATAAAGAAAATTCTGAAAACAAGAAAAATAATTTTCTTGAAAAAACTTTATGGGGCATCCTTCCGGTGTTTTACTTGTTAATATCAGTTGCTATTCTTACTTTAACTTTGATGACGTATCAGTTTGAGTGGCGAGAAGCTCGGCAAGGTGTTGCTACAATTTTTGCTTCAATGTTCGCTGCGGTAGGTGTTGTGATATCTATGGTTGTTTCCTATCAAAATGGGGCAGAGGCTCGGGCGCTCGATAATCAAAAACATGATGCCGAGCTTATAGAATCCCTAAATGAGAGACTGCATCAAATAATTCCGCGCAGGCAGGGGGCTGATCAAGGTGAGCGCATAGCTAGCTACTATCAGCTTGCTGCTCTGTATAAGGACTGGGAGAATTTTGCAATTTCCTCAGAGCTTGTAGAAAACAGGCGAAAAGAGCAACAGAAGTATATTCTTAAAATTTTCTTTGGTTCTATTCACGGTGGTCTTGCAGAAAGGGATTCCGAGGTTTATATCTATCAGAATTCTCTAGAAAAAAATTTTTGTGGCAGTGGGAAATTTTGTATTCCATGGAACCGGCAGAAACCAATTTTTTATAGAAGTAACTGGGAAAATAAAACTATTAATTCAATTAGTAGGGATATATTTGATGAAGTTGAGGAAGATGGAAAAGGGAAATTGGGGTGGAAGACAGAGAGTGTTGAATCTGGATACTCGCATAAAAACCTAATATGGCACTTTGACTGGCTGGACTTTTCAAATATTAATCTATTGCGCAGGGATTTGAGGTTAGCCAGATTTGCTGAAGCAAATCTTTCTGGAGCGCATTTGTATTGCGTGGACTTGGGTGGTTCAAATTTGAGAGGTGCAAACCTTGATGGAGCGCATCTAGGTCGCGCAAGTTTAAAAAACACTCGTATGGTAAAATGTTCTTTAAGGGGGGCTAAGTTATGGTTAACTGATCTTGCAGGGGCAGATTTATTCGATGCTAATCTGGAAGAAGTTATATTTTACGGTCGTGAGAAAGCTGAAATGCAAGATTCTGAAACCCGAAATTATATTGTTAAGCAGTTGTCACTTGCAGATAATCTTGATAAAGCAAAAAATATTGAACTCGCTGCTGGTTTTGACCAGGAATTAGTTGCGCAAATCAAGGCCAGGTACAAAGAAGTTCAAGAACAAAAACGTAAAAATCTCGGTTAGGGCTACGGAATAGTCTGCGTTACAGGATTGCCGGGTCTTTCTTAGTATCTACTAGATTTTGAAAGGTAGTTGAACCCACGAGAACTCAGAAAAATACAGCGGAGGTACACACTGTGCCCCTCCAGTATCTTATGAGAACTTAGGCAGTTCCCGCAGGCTAGCGTTCGCTTGGTTTTTGGCGCCACGGTTTTAGGGCGGCTATTTGCTAGGCTATTGAATGAGCTGGATAATCACAAGTTGACTCTTGCCCAGTGCCTGGACAGGATGGACTGGGAACTTACCTTGCTAGGTGGCTTAGTCGCTGGATAAGTGGCTTTGATTGCTGCGGTGGGTGTTGTGGTGTCTGTTGCAGTTAGCTACCAGACGGGTGAGGAAAACAGGCTTGCCCAGCAGGAGAACCTGAGGCGGCAGCTCGAACATCAGAGGGAGATTGAGGACGAACGCGCCCAGCGGGAGCAGAATAAGCAGGATGCTGAAATTATCAAGTCGCTCAATGACCGCATGCATGAGATTCTGTCGCGTCGCTACAGCAAGGATGAGAACGAGCGGTCAGCAAGCTATTTTCAGCTAGCAACCCTCTACCAGGATTGGGAAACTCTGGCGGCTTCATCGGAAGTTGTGAAAAGGCAGAAAAATAGCCAGCAGAGAAATATCCTGAAAATTCTTTTTGGTGTTCCTCAAGAGAAGGATGGAGAGCTGGTTGATGGGCGAACTAAACTGGAGGAAACAACTCTCAATTCGATTATTCAGGATATTTTTCCAGTTTATCAAAAATCGGCAATACCCATTAATAATAAATTTGCTGAGAATTATTCCGAATCGAGAATTTTTGATTTAAGTTTTCTTGATTTGAGGAACCTAAATTTTTCGTACCGAGATTTAGGGAACTCAAATTTAAATTGTTCTCACTTGGAAGATTCGTACCTATGGGGCGCTTATTTGAAGGATGCGAATCTAGGAGGGGTATTCCTCAAGGACTCAACGCTGAATGAAGCGAATATGAATGGGTGCAATCTGAGGGGCGCTAATCTGGAAGGTGCAAAGTTTTGGCATACAAATTTAAAAGATGCAGAGTTATATTTTGCTCATTTGGAACGAGCCTATCTGGCAGGGGTTAATCTTGAAAAAGCTGATTTATTTAGTTCTTTTTTAAATGAAGCTCGGTTCATTTTCCGCGAAGAAGCTGAAGATATTAATAACCCCGAAACTAGGAAATTTATTGTAGAACGTGTCTCTTGTTGCGAGATGTTGCCAGCTCGCGAGGAACTCTTGAAAAGTGACCTCTCTGAAGGTCTTGTAGATGAAATTATTACGGAGCACAGGCGTCGCCGCGCGGCTCAGGGCAATGTGGCCTTGGAATCCTAATATCCGGGACTAACTCCCTGTTGTCTCCAAGAGAAAGGTCGGTCGCTGACGGCTTGCGATTCACCTTCTCGGTGCTAATCTCCCATCAGGCACAGCGGGTAGGCAAGCTCGATGGGGGCTGGCGTGAATCACCGAGTTAGCGCCAGCGAACCTGGCGAGAAGGGCCCTTGCCGTAGCTGTGTCTGCAGAGCGACTAGCAACCCTATAACCAAATACAGGTTGCCTAGTTGTTTACCTAACCGCCCCTGCCCTGCGCGCAGGGCAGGCGAGTCCGGTAGGCTAGTAGCCATGCGCATTGCTCGATTTACCGTAGATGATAACCTTCACTTTGGCCTGGTTGAGGGTGAGCCCGGCTCCGAAACCCTCACCGTGCTGACCGGCGACCCTTTCTACACCGGGGTCAACCCTACCGATAAGAAGTACGACCTGGTGGACGTCCGCCTGCTGGCCCCCATCATTCCCCGCTCCAAAGTCATTGGGGCCGCCCGCAACTGGCGCGACCACGCCAGCGAGCTGGGCAACCAAACCCCCACCAGCCCGCAGTTCTTCTTCAAACCCAACACCTCCGTGATCGGCCCCGGCGATCCTATCGCCCTGCCCGACTGGTCCTCCGACGTGTCCTACGAGGGCGAACTGGCCGTTGTCATCGGCCGTATCGCCAAGTCCGTGCCGCTAGAGCGCGTACCCGAGGTCATCTACGGCTACACCGTAGCCAACGACCTGACCGCCCGCGACGCCCAGAACACCGATGTACAGTGGGCCCGCGCCAAGGGCTTTGACGGCTCCTGCCCGATCGGGCCCTGGATCGAAACCGACCTGGACACCGACGACCTAGCCATTCAGACCTGGGTGGACGGCGACCTTAAACAAGACGGCACTACCGCCGACATGGTTTTCTCCGTAGCCGAGCTCGTAGCCGCCGCCAGCGAATACTTCACCCTGCTACCCGGTGACGTCATCCTCACCGGCACCCCCGCAGGAGTAGGCCGCCTGAGCGCAGGCAACCAGGTGGAGATCGAAGTTGAAGGCATTGGCTCCCTCATCAACACCGTCCGCGCCGACTAAAAAATTTTCCTAGAACCCACAACGAAAGAGATGTGACCCCACCCATGACTGATTACGCCCTCAAGCTGTCAGACCCCAGCGAAACCCGCGTGCGTTTCTGCCCCTCACCCACCGGCACCCCCCACGTGGGCATGGTCCGCACTGCCCTCTTCAACTGGGCCTACGCCAAGCACACCGGCGGCAAGCTCATCTTCCGTATTGAAGACACCGACGCCGCTCGTGACTCCGAAGAGTCCTTCAACCAGGTTCTCGAATCCCTGCAGTGGCTGGGTATTCACTGGGACGAGGGTGTAGGTGTGGGCGGCCCCCACGAGCCCTACCGCCAGTCACAGCGCATGGACATCTACGCCCAGGTCATTGACAAGCTCAAGGCCGGCGGCTTCGTTTACGAAGATTTCTCCACCCCCGAAGAGGTTGAGGAGCGCCACCGCGCCAAGGGTGAAGACCCCAAGCTGGGCTACGACAACTTTGACCGCGACCTGACCGAAGAGCAGAAGGCCGCCTACCGTGCCGAGGGCCGCACCCCCGTTTTGCGCCTGCGCATGCCCGATGAAGACATCACCTTCAAGGACCTGGTGCGCGGCGAAATCACTTTCAAGGCCGGTTCCGTTCCCGACTTTGTTGTGGTGCGCGCTAACGGTCGCCCCCTCTACACCCTGGTCAACCCCGTTGACGATGCCCTCATGGGTATCACCCACGTTCTGCGTGGCGAAGACCTGCTGTCCTCCACCCCCCGCCAGATTGCCCTTTACCGGGCGCTGGTTGCCGTGGGTGTTACCAGCTTCATCCCTGAGTTCGGCCACCTGCCCTACGTCATGGGCCAGGGTAACAAGAAGCTCTCCAAGCGCGACCCCGAGTCCAGCCTCTACAACCTGCTCGATGCTGGCTTCATTAAGGAGGGCCTGCTTAACTACCTGTCCCTGCTGGGCTGGTCCCTGTCCCACGACGAGGACATCTTCAGCATGGACACCATGGTTGAGCACTTTGATGTCAAGGACGTGCTGGCTAACCCTGCCCGCTTTGACCTCAAAAAGGCAGAAGCTATCAACGGCACCCACATTCGTATGCTTGAGGCGGAGGACTTCCGCAACCGCCTGGTTCCCTTCCTGCACAGGGACGGCCTGGTCACCGCCAAGAGCTTTGAGGAGCTGACTGAGGGCGAGCAGGCTATCCTGACCGAAGCCGCCCCGCTGGTTCAGGAGCGTATGCAGTTGCTGGGGGAGACCGCCGGCCTGCTGGGCTTCCTCTTCACAAAGGACCAAGAGATTGAGGTCGCTGAGGACGCCGCCAAGCAGCTCAAAGAGTCAGCACCCGCTGTGCTCCAAGCCGCTCTCACAGCTCTTGAACCCCTGGAGACCTTCACTGCCCAGGCTGTTGAGGAAGCCCTGCGTAGCGCCATCGTGGAGGGCCTAGAGATTAAGCCCCGCCTGGCTTTTGGCCCCGTGCGTACCGCTGTCAGCGGTGCCCGCATCTCACCGCCGCTCTTTGAGTCCATGGAGATTCTAGGGAAGGATTCCTCGCTGACCCGCCTCAAGAAACTGCACCAGGAGCTTGCCGCCTAAGCCGGCGATACTCTAAACCAAGAACCTGCCTGACCCCAGCTCTGGGGAGGGGCAGGTTCTTTAGCTTTTTGGGGCAACCCCAAAAAATTTTTTGAAGGGAATTTTTGGCCCCAAAAACCGCGAAAAACCGGGGAACTTTGGGATTCTGTGCACCCTGAAAGAAGGCCTTGTGATGTAGGTCTACCCTTTTCAAGTTGCACGCCCCTTGGGGGTCGTATAAAGTTATAACTCGTTGCGGCGATGACTTCCTCAAGGAAATCAGCTAAGCAATGATAATGGGATATGGTGTAATTGGCAACACTACGGTTTCTGGTACCGTCATTCTAGGTTCGAGTCCTGGTATCCCAGCGAACATCTTGTTTCAAGATGTCACGGCCCCATCGTATAGCGGCCTAGTACTCCGCCCTCTCACGGCGGCAACACCGGTTCAAATCCGGTTGGGGTCACAGGCTAAAGATTCCTCCACCTAAGGTTTAGGTGGGGGAATTTTTTTGTTCCCGCTGTTGGCTGTGCGCTAAGGTCGCGCTGTGGCTGAAACTACAGTATCTCAAGTTGCGTACTAGCGGGGTGGCCTATATAGTTTTATCTGTTGCCACAAAGGTAGCAGCTCTTTTTTGAGAGCAAGGGCCCCATCGTATAGCGGCCTAGTACTCCGCCCTCTCACGGCGGCAACACCGGTTCAAATCCGGTTGGGGTCACAGGCTAAAGATTCCTCCACCTAAAGTTTAGGTGGGGGATTTTTTTTGTACCCTGTGCTGACCGGTAGGCACCAGCGGCAAGATAGGTGGCGACAGTTCCACTGATAGGGCAGCTCCGGCGCTAGGAACATGCCAGAATAGGGAGTGTGTACAACCAAACTATTCTTAATACTCTGGCCTCCGTGCGAGAAGCCCGCAACACTCTCGCGGCGGCTTCTTTCCCGCTGAACACAGGCTCGGCTGAACAAGCTCAGCAAGAAGCCAAAACCGCAGTCACCCAGCTCGACGACTACATCTTGCCTAAGCTCTCCACACTGGATGCGCCCCTGACCCTGGTTGTTGGTGGCTCCACCGGAGCCGGCAAATCAACCCTGGTTAACACGCTCATCGGTGAGCCTGTAACCCGTTCCGGGGCTATCCGCCCCACTACCCGCCAGCCCGTGCTGCTCTATAGGCCCGAGGACGTCGCCGCCTTTACCCCTGAGCGGATTCTTCCGCATCTGGTACGCCTTCCGGTTGAACCCGGCCAGGCCCTACCGGGGGCCAACCCCCACAGCGGCCAAGACGAGCTGGTGACCGTCCCGGTCGATTCCCTGCCCAAGGGCATTGCACTGATTGATGCCCCCGACTTTGACTCGGTGAGCGAGGAGAACCGCCGTCTCGCCCAGCAACTGCTACGAGCCGCTGACCTCTGGCTCTTTGTCACCACCGCTAACCGCTACGCAGATGCCCTGCCCTGGGAGATCCTGCGACAGGCGGCTACCCGAGATATCACCATTGCCGTGGTACTCAACCGTGTGCCCGAGGGCAGCGAGGACGAGATCGAAGCAGATCTGAGCCGAATGCTGGCCGAAGCCGGTATCACCCCTGCCCTGATTCACTCTGTGACCGAGCAGGAACGTGATGAGCGCGGCCTGCTTCCCAGCGTGGCCCTGCTCCCCTTGATTTTCTGGTTACGTTCACTGGGCGCCGACACCGATGCCCGTGGCGATATCGCCCGCCGTACCCTGGAGGGGGCTGTGCGTTCTGTAGCTCGGCAGGCAAGCGATCTAGCTCAGGCCGCACAAGACCAACAAGCCGCAGAAAACCGTCTGCGGGCCGACGCTACCAGCGCTTTCGCACGCGCCCTGACCAACCTGAACGAAAGCACGCAGGACGGCCAGATGCTCCGAGGCGAAGTACTGGGGCGCTGGCAAGACTTTGTGGGTACCGGAGAATTCTTCCGCCAGGTAGAAACAACCGTGGGCAAGGTGCGCGACCGTATCGCAGGCTTTTTCAGGGGAACCCCGCCCACACAGGCTGTTGAGGTAGAACAGGCCCTTGAAGTCAGCCTGCACTCGGTCATTATGGAAGAGGCAGCTACAGCCACCGAAACCGTCCAGCGCCGCTGGCTCGAAGACCGTGCAGGCCGTGCTCTGCTGGCTGGGGAGGACCTCGCCAAGCTGGACGATAGCTTCTCCGAAGACGTGGCCGAAAGCATCCGTGCCTGGCAACAAGATGTCATGGACATCATCTCTGCCGAGGGTGCAGGCAAACGCCAAAAGGCCCGCTTCATGTCCCTGGGCGTGAACGTAACGGCCGTGATTTTGATGGTCGCGGTCTTCTCAATGACCGGTGGACTGACCGGCGTTGAAGTCGGTATTGCCGGTGGCTCCGGTGTGATTGGCCAAAAGCTCCTTGAAGCTATCTTTGGCGAGGACGCTGTGCGCCGCATGGCAACCGGTGCCCGCACCCGGCTCGAAGAGCGCATTGGCGAGCTACTTGAAACCCAGCAGGCCCGCTTTATCGACCGCCTTGAATCTGTTACCGGGCAGGGGAGCGAGGACCAGGCCCGCCCCACTGCCAGCGACCTAGAAGCTGTTGCCACCACCTTGAACACCGCAAGCACCCAGCTAGCGGCCAGTATTCAGCTACCTGCCGCTTCTGAAACAACCACCGAGAGCTAAAACCGTGACACCAACTTCTACCAGCAAGGCAGAGCCTGCCACCACAGCACTGGCCACCACCGTGGATGCCCTCACCACCGCCCTCGACTTAGGCCAAGGCCGCCTAGACCCCGAAATCCTGGCAAAGGGCCGCCTGGTCCTGGAGCGGGTTGCTACTCGCCGCGAACTCTCAGCAGAACACACCGTGATTGGTTTCTTCGGGGCTACCGGTTCCGGTAAATCAACCCTGTTTAATGCGGTGGTTGGCAAAGAGATCGCCAAGTCCGCCGCCCGCCGGCCCACCACATCGACCGCCCAGGCCGCCGTCTGGGGTAAAGAGGGCGTTGAACCCCTCCTGGACTGGCTGGGCGTAAGCAACCGAACCTACATGGACGAGGACCCTGCCCAAGCGGCAGAAGCCCTCAACCGGGCCGATGTGCCGGTTACCGTGGGCATGTGGAACAAAATCCGTACATCGGTGGGTGCCGGTAAAACAGAAGAAGCCACCGGTGGTCTAGTCCTGCTTGACCTGCCCGACTTCGACTCGGTGGAGGCCTCCAACCGGAAAATCGTGGAGAAAATGGCGCAGTGCGTGGACGTTCTGGTCTGGGTTATGGACCCCCAGAAATACGCTGACGCCGTGATTCACCAGGACTTCATCCAGCCCCTAGCCGCCCACGGCGCTGTAACCTTGGCTGTGCTCAACCAGGTAGATCGCCTGGATGAGGCTGAACTGCCTGCCGTGCTGGACTCCCTCAAACTGCTTCTGGCCAAGGACGGGCTAACCAGCACCCTGCTGGCTGACCCCCTGGGTGTTTCAGCCCGCACCGGCCATAACATTCCACGTCTGCGGGAGATCTTGGGGCAGGTCGCTGTCGCCAAAAATGCCGCTGTGGCCCGTATCGAGGCAGACCTGGCCGGGGTTCGCTCAGAACTTGCTACCCAGGACGGGCAGGGGGAACCGGCAGGCATCACCGCCCCCGCTATGACCCAGCTTGAAGAGGGCTTCTACCGGGCCTCCGGCGCTGAAGGCTTGGTCAAAGCGGCCTCCGATTCATATAAGCTCCACGCCGCCGAGAAAACCGGCTGGATCGCCACCCGGTGGGTCCTCAAGATTAAACGGGACCCCCTCAAACGCCTGGGCCTGCACAAAGAACACGATGGGGCACCCATCAGCAAGTCCTCACTGCCTCCGCTCGGTGCGCCCCAGAAGGCGGCGCTGAGCACCAGCCTGCGCACCTTTGCAGGTCAGGCATCGGAGGGCCTGGCAGAACCCTGGAGCCACTCCATCCGGTCAGCCGCCCGAACTTACGAAGAACACCTACCCCGCGAAATTGAACGGGCGGCCGCCAGCGTCCACTACGAGGCAACCAAAAAACGCTGGTGGTGGCACCTGCTCAACATCTTGCAGTGGGTAGGGTTAGCAGCAGCTCTGCTTGGCCTGCTCTGGTTGACCGCGCTCGCCGCCGCAAGCTACTTCCAGCTTGTGCTACCAGACCCGCCCACGGTTGAGGGTTTCCCGCTACCTGTGCCCACCCTCCTGGTGGTTACGGGCCTCTTGGCCGGTATTCTGGTGGCTGCGCTGGGTCGAGCCATAGCTACTGTCGGCTATCGTATGTACGCCAAGGGTATTCGCCGTCAGCTTGAAGAAAATATGAGTGACGTAGCCTCACGCTGTGTCCTTGAACCCGTTCAAGAGGAACTGGATCGACTTGCCAACTACCGCAAGGCACTGGCCCAGGCCGGCAAGTAACTTTACGGTCTCACAGAAGAAGCCCCGGTACCCACAAGAGTACCGGGGCTCTTTCTTGGTCTGAGAGCAGAAGGCTAGCTCCGTAAGGCTTCTGATAGTGCAGCAGCCGCTTCACATACCACCTCAGCGTGCAGGCGGCCGGGTTGGCGGCTCAGGCGCTCAATCGGGCCGGAGATAGAGACGGCGGCAATCACCTTGCCGGAGGGGGAGCGAACCGGTGCGGAGACTGAGGCGGTACCGCGCTCGCGCTCACCCACGGACTGCGCCCAGCCCCTGCGGCGGACAGTTGCCAGCATGGTGGCAGAAAAACGAGCACTGTGCAGGCCCTCGACCAGGCGGGCGTGATCCTCCCAGGCAGTGAGTACCTGGGCGGCTGAACCTGCCTTCATAGAGAGCTGGGTGCCCACCGGAATGGTGTCACGCAGGCCGATGGGCCGTTCAGCGGAGGCTACGCAGACCCGCCAATCACCCTGCCGACGGAAAATTTGTGAAGATTCACCCGTAGCATTACGCAGGTTGTTGAGGACGGGGCCAGCGGCAGCAATCAAACGATCTTCGCCAGCGGCACTTGAGAGTTCACTGAGACGGGGCCCCAACATAAACCGGCCCTGAACATCGCGGGCTACCAGCCTGTGGTGTGTGAGGGCAACAGCTAGACGGTGGGCGGTGGGGCGAGCCAGACCGGTAGCTTCAACAAGCTGGGAAAGGGTGGCGGGGCCAGCTTCAAGGCAGTCAAGAATGTGCGCGGCTTTATCAAGTACGCCGACGCCGGAGCTAGGCTTCTCTTGCATAGTGGGCAACTTTCGCAGATGGGCCGGTGCGTTGGCCCAGTGATTATGTGTGATGCGATCTTTCGGGGGTGAAAGATAGTGGGTATATGGATTGTGTCTGAGTACTTTAATTTTGACTTCTCATATTCTGATATGCAAGTTCGTTTATTGGAAAGATGAGTGCGGTGCCGTCACACTTATTAACGCATCACAATATTTTTTGGAGGACTTGATGGCTGGTAGCACCGACCATACCCCGCGTACATTGGCTGAAAAAGTCTGGGAGGCGCACACCGTAGTGCCCGGTACAGACGGTAAGCCCGACTTGCTCTACATCGATCTGCACCTGGTTCACGAAGTAACCTCACCTCAGGCTTTCGAGGGGTTGCGTCTTGAGGGGCGTCTACTGCGTCGCCTGGACCTGACCATTGCAACCGAGGACCACAACACCCCCACTGAGAATATTTTCTCGACGATTGCAGATCTCACCTCACGCACCCAGATTGAGACCCTGCGTAAGAACGCTAAAGAATTCGGTGTACGTATCCATTCACTCGGTGATCAAGAACAGGGTATCGTTCACGTGGTTGGCCCCCAGCTGGGCCTGACTATGCCCGGTATGACCGTTGTCTGCGGTGACTCGCACACCTCAACCCACGGTGCTTTCGGTGCCTTGGCGTTTGGTATCGGTACCTCCGAGGTTGAGCACGTCATGGCAACCCAGACCCTGCCCCTGGCTCCTTTCAAGACCATGGCTATTAACGTAGAGGGTACCCTCAAGCCCGGTGTGACCGCTAAGGACATTATCCTGGCTGTTATTGCCGAAATCGGTACCGGTGGTGGCCAGGGCTACGTGCTGGAATACCGGGGCTCCGCCATCCGCTCCCTCTCTATGGAGGGGCGCATGACCATCTGCAACATGTCCATCGAGGCAGGTGCCCGCGCCGGTATGGTTGCACCCGATGAGACGACCTTTGAATACGTTAAAGGCCGCCCCCACGCACCTACCGGTGCCGACTGGGATGCCGCCCTTGAATACTGGAAGACCCTGCCCACCGACGAGGGTGCAACCTTTGATCATGAGGTTTTCATCAACGCAGATGAGCTAGAGCCTTTTGTCACCTGGGGCACCAACCCCGGCCAGGGTGTCCCCTTGTCCCAGGCTGTTCCCTTCCCCGAGGACTTTGCCGATGAGAACGAGCAGAAGGCCGCCGCTCGCGCCCTGGAATATATGGGCCTGACCGCTGGTACCCCCATGAAAGAGATCCCCGTTGATGTCGTCTTCCTGGGTTCCTGCACCAACTCCCGCATCGAGGACCTGCGTGCCGCCGCCGAAATCCTTAAGGGCAAGACCATGGCAGAGGGTGTTCGCATGATGGTTGTCCCCGGTTCCCACAGGGTTCGCACCCAGGCAGAAGCTGAGGGCCTGGACCAGATTTTCAAGGATTTTGGCGCAGACTGGCGCTTTGCCGGTTGTTCTATGTGCCTGGGCATGAACCCGGACCAGCTGGCATCGGGGGAGCGTTGCGCCTCAACCTCTAACCGTAACTTTGAAGGCCGCCAGGGCAAGGGCGGGCGCACCCACCTGGTCTCACCCCTGGTTGCTGCCGCTACCGCTATCCGCGGTACTCTCTCAGCTCCCGCTGACCTCTAGAGCGGAATAAGTCATCGAATTTGAGTACCCGGATAGCCGGGTAGAAACGGATTTTTCATGGAACCGATTAAAAAGCACACCGGAATTGGCGTGCCCCTGAGGGCCTCCAACGTCGATACCGACCAAATTATCCCCGCCGTCTATCTCAAGCGCGTCACCAAGACCGGCTTTGACGATGCCCTCTTTGCGGGCTGGCGCAAGGATGAGAACTTTGTTCTCAACCGGCAACCCTACAAGCAGGGTTCGGTGCTGGTTGCCGGCCCTGACTTCGGTACCGGATCATCACGAGAGCACGCCGTCTGGGCTTTGAAGGATTACGGCTTTCGCGTTGTTATCTCGGCTCGTTTTGCTGACATCTTCCGGGGTAACTCGGGCAAGCAGGGTTTGGTGGCTGCTCAGGTTGATCAGGACAACATTGAGCTGATCTGGAAGCAGCTTGAGACCGAGCCCGGTACTGAAGTGACGGTGGACCTGGAAGAGAAAACCGTCACCGTCGGTGCCTTGACCGTTCCTTTCCAGATTGACGACTACGTCCGCTGGCGCCTCATGGAAGGCCTCGATGACATCGGGCTAACCCTGCAACATGAAGAAGCTATTACAGCCTACGAGGCTAACCGCCCCGCCTGGTTACCGCGCACTCAGTAAAGCAAGGAATCAGTATAAGGCCACATCAGACCAGGGAGCCGGCAGAAAATAGGTAGGTGCCCTGGGCCCTTTAAAGGGGGGCGCTGGTGCACCATTATGGTGGAGAACACTGCCCCCAGTAGGCCCTACTCTGAACTCTGAGGTAAAGTTGTTAGGCAAGGTTTTATTCACCAATTTTTGCTTGATGCGTGAAATAATGCTGTGAAGGTGTCGGTCGCCTAGGCGGGCACCACAGATTTATCTATGCAACGCTTCAGGTTAAAAGGGGCGAGCCGAGTAGACTACTCGGAAGACAGAAAATTTACGATTGGATATACATGGTCAGCGCACTGCGTATTGAAGGTGGCACCCCTCTCAAGGGCGAGGTTAACGTCCGTGGTGCCAAGAACCTGGTCCCCAAGGCTATGGTTGCCGCTCTCTTGGGTTCAACCCCTTCGGTGTTGCGCAACGTCCCCGAAATTAAGGATGTCAAGGTCGTCACCGACCTAGTAGAACTCCACGGCGTTTCTGTGGACTACGATGTGGAGGCAGGCGAGCTCCGCATGGACCCCACCAAGGTCTCTGTCGCCAACCATACCGACATCGAAGTTCACGCCGGTGACTCCCGTATTCCAATCCTGCTCTGCGGTCCTCTGCTGCACACCATCGGTGAGGCTTTCATTCCTGACCTGGGTGGCTGTAAGATTGGCGACCGCCCCATCAACTACCACCTGCGTGTGCTTGAAAAGTTCGGCGCCAAGATTGAGAAACTGCCCACCGGTATCTCCATGAAGGCTCCCGCTGGCGGTCTACAGGGCGCTCAGATTCCCCTGGAATACCCCTCTGTGGGTGCTACCGAGCAGGTTCTTCTGGCAGCAACCCGCGCCAAGGGCAAGACCGAACTAACCGGCGCTGCTATTGAGCCAGAAATCATGGATCTGATTGCAATCCTTCAGAAGATGGGCGCAATCATCACTGTTGAGACCGACCGCCAGATCATCATCGAAGGTGTAGATGAGCTCACCGGCTTTAACCACGTAGCTATGCCTGACCGCAACGAATCAGCCTCCTGGGCCTCTGCAGCACTGGCAACAGGCGGCGATATATTTGTGCGCAACGCTAATCAGAAGGACCTGTCAACGTTCATCAACGTCTACCGCAAGCTTGGTGGTGGCCTGGACATTAGTGACGAAGGCATCCGCTTCTTCCACCAGGGCGAGGACCTGAATCCCTTATTCGTTGAAACCAACGTACACCCCGGCTTTATGACCGACTGGCAGCAGCCACTTGTTGTTGCCATGACCCAGGCTAAAGGCGTGAGCCTGGTCCACGAGACTGTCTACGAGAACCGCTTCGGTTTCACCGATGCCCTGGTCCGCATGGGCGCTACTATCCAGCTCCACAAGGACTGTTTAGGCCCCACCCCCTGCCGTTTTGGCCACCAGAACTTCAAGCACTCAGCTGTCATTACCGGCAAGAGACCCCTGCGTGGTACAGATATTAACGTGCCCGACCTGCGCGGTGGTTTCTCCCACGTGATCGCGGCGCTGACTGCTGAGGGTACATCTAACGTCACCGGCGTTACGGTTATTTCCCGTGGCTATGAGCACTTTGTAGATAAGCTCACCGCCCTGGGAGCTGACTTCGAGGTTACTGCCTAGTCATGAGTAAGCACAGCGCATGGCCGAAAGAGATTAAGCCAAGCAAGCGGGGGGATGCGGTCTACCGAGCCGCAGGGCACCTGCTCAGGCCTCTCTACAATCTGCCGATGCGGCCCGAGATGATTGGCATGGAAAAGCTTCCTGCCGACGGCGGGTTTATTGTGGTGGCAAACCATGTCACCGAGATTGACCCCATCACCGTTGCCTACCCGCTCTTCATGCGGGGGGTACTGCCGCGCTTCTTGGCAAAAGACTCTCTCTTCCGTGTGCCGCTCCTCGGCTGGCTCATGCGTCAGTGCGCTCACATCCCCGTTACCCGAGGCTCAGCTCAAGCAGCTAAGTCACTGGAGGTGGCTCAAGCTGTGCTGAGCTCCGGGGGAGCGGTGCTGATTTTCCCCGAAGGCACCTTGACCAAGGACCCTGAACTCTGGCCCATGACCGGTAAATCCGGTGCTGCCCGTCTGGCTTTAGCCACAGGTGCACCCGTCTACCCGATTGCCCATTGGGGTGACCAGGACTTCTTGCCGCAGTACGGTAAGCCCCGCTTTGGCTTCCCCCGTAAAAAAGTCAGTATTGTTGTGGGGGACCCCATCGACTTGAGCGATCTGCTTGAAGACCGTGATCCAGGTACCCACTATAGTCATAGCCAACTGACCGCTGTCACTAACCGCATGCTTGACCGGATTACTGACCTGCTTGAGGATATTAGAGGAGAAAAGGCCCCCGAAGGGCGCTGGAATTCAGTTTTGAACGTCCGTCAATCACCGGAGCAGTAGGCCCAGACACCCGACCGGAAAGGGACCCCACAATGAGCACCTCCGATATCCACCAAGTCGCTGTTTTAGGCGCAGGAAGCTGGGGCACAGCCTTTGCCAAGGTCCTTGCCGATGCCGCGCGGGCAACCGGTAGCAACCGGAAAATAAGTCTGTGGGGGCGTAACCCGCAAACCATGGACAAGATGTCTAAGACCCTCATTAACGAGGCCTATTTCCCCGGTACCCTTCTGCCGGAAAATCTCACGATGACCTCGGACCTTGCTCAGGCTCTTACCGGTGCCCAGATCGTGGTGTTAGCTATCCCTGCTCAGGTCCTGCGATCTCAGCTTGAAACTGTAGCTCCCCTACTGGCACCCGATGCCCTGCTCGTCTCACTAGCTAAGGGCCTTGAAATGGGAACCGGCCTGCGCATGAGCGAGGTTATTGTCGATTCTCTCCAAGGGCACCTGGTTGCAACCGGCGCTTCTCCCCAAGAAATCGAAAGCGTACCCCACCGCGTTACTGTGCTCTCAGGCCCTAACCTAGCCAAAGAAATTATTGTGGAGCAACCTACCACCAGCGTTGTTGCCGCAACAACCGAGGCAAGCGCACGCACCGTCGCTTCAGTTTGTGCGGCAGGCTACTTTAGGCCCTACACCAACACCGACATTGTGGGGGTTGAGATTGGTGGACTGGTCAAGAACGTGATTGCCCTCTGCGTTGGTATGTGCGAAGGCAAACAGTACGGCGATAATTCCAAGGCCTCAGTGATGACCCGTGGGCTGGCCGAAACAACCCGTCTTGCCCTGGCTCTGGGAGGCAAACTGGAAACCATGAGCGGGCTTGCTGGCATGGGCGATCTGATTGCTACCTGCTCGTCCCCGCTTTCCCGCAATCACACTGCCGGTCGTCTGCTAGCTGAAGGAATCGCTCCCGATGAGCTTCACACCGTAATGACCCAGACCGCAGAGTCCATCAAATCTGCCCCCGTTGTGGCAGAACTCGCGCGAAAAGTAGGGGTAGAAATGCCCATTACAGAAGCTGTAGTAGCGGTCCTCAACCGTACAATATCAGTTGAAGAACTTGCCCCCGCGCTTCTAGGGCGCTCTCTTAAATCAGAAGACATCGAACCTACCAAGTAAGTGGGTTGAGAACAGAATCTCCCCGCCCCATCAAAGGACGCTATGACCACAACCAGCACTAAACCCACCGTTGCTCTACTCTGCGGTGGGCGTTCCTCCGAGCACTCAATTTCTTTGATTACCGCACGCGGCGTACTGGGGGCTATCGACCACGATAAATACACCGTGGTGACTATCGGTATTACCCGTGACGGCCGCTGGTACCTGACCGATGAAGAAACCCTGACCCGTTTAACCGAAGCGAGCGCGCTGGCTGATTTTCCCGCCGAGGGCAAACAGGTCTTCCTGCCTCTGGGCGGTGGCGATAACCGCCTGCGTCTGATTGATTCCACCGATGAAACCCGGGTGGAGCTTGGCCCCGCGATTGATGTTGTCTTTCCTCTCTTGCACGGCCCCTTTGGCGAAGATGGCACAGTCCAGGGTCTGCTCGAAATGGCGGACTTGCGATATGTTGGCTGTGGTGTCGCGTCATCAGCGGTAGGCATGGATAAGCATCTCATGAAGGTTGCCTTTGAGGCGGCAGGTCTTGAAGTTGGCCCCTACGAAGTTGTCACCCACCGCCAGTGGGTCCTTGACCAGGCCGGTGCCCGTGAGCGAATCAGCCAGCTGGGTTATCCTGTCTTTGTTAAGCCTGCCCGTGCCGGGTCTTCCTTTGGCATCACTAAGGTTGATTCTGCTGACCAGCTTGATGCCGCAATTGCCGAGGCGCAGAAGCACGACCCAAAGCTTGTGATTGAGGCCGGGATTGTGGGCCGCGAGATTGAGTGCGCGGTGCTCGATGGCCACCACTCTGAGCTACCCCGCGCTTCCTACCCCGGTGAGATCGTGGTGGTTGACCGTGAACACGATTTCTATGACTTTGAGGCTAAGTACGTTTCGAAGACCTCTGCCGAGACTCGATGCCCGGCGGACTTACCCGCTGAAGTTTCGGAGCGTATGCGCAAGCTAGCTATTGAGGCTTTCCTAGCTGTTGACGGTGAGGGCCTGTGCCGCGCTGATTTCTTCTACACTGAGGACGGCCGCCTGGTGATCAACGAGGTCAACACTATGCCCGGCTTTACCCCCATTTCCATGTATAAAACCATGTGGGAAAATACCGGTATTGCCTATAGCGACCTAATCGATCAACTGATTTCCTTGGCCATGGAACGCCCGCTGGGCCTGCGTTAGAGCTAGCCGAGCTGGACCCTTATCGGCTAATTATCAATGTCCCCGGTCTCTCATGGCAGAGACACCGGGGACATTCTAATATTCGGGCTGGAAGGGATATTTAGCCGACCCCACCCTGAACATCGGTGAGCGTATCCTCCACATTGGTGCACTGCTTCTTCTGGGGGAGTTGCTCCACCGCAGAGGCCAGCTCTGCCAATACGGTTGATGAGGAAACCCGGTCGGCTTCAAAAGTTACCTGGATTGCAGGTTCTCGGCCAAAGGTTTCTGCATACCATGTTCCCGTTGCGGTTTGCTCTGATGATTGGGCCTGTTCCTTATCGGTGGGTTTCACAATCCAATCAACACCATTGACCGACTGGCAGGGGTCTGAGACCGGGTCGGTGGGGAGCTCTACACCGCATTTAAGAACAATTGCCGTGGGTTCACCCCAGGCTGTTGTCGCCTGCGCTGTCGTTTCCCGTTGGTCTAAACCGCTTAGGGTTTTGGGCATGGCAACCATAGCTTTGGCGCAGGCAGGATTGGTGGCATCGGGCGCGGGCTGAAGATTAACCGCGCTCGGTCCGCAGGCGGTGATGCTGGCAGTTAGGACAAGGAGAGGAAGAATCTTTTGATGGTCTATGCTCACCTGCCCATTGTATAACTTTCGCTACTTGAGCCCCACCTGACGGCTTGAAACGGTGGCTGATTTGCCAGTGATTGGGTAGTGTGGTGGTTGATGAATTGAACACTATCGGACCAGTAGAGCCCGTGATCACCGGGGGAGGAACCCCCCAAGGAGCCAAAGAATGAACACCAGCAAAAAGACAGTGCTTGTTGCATGTTCGGTGGCTTCGCTTGCTCTGTTGCCGGTACAGCTACACGATGAGGGTAGCCAGGCAATGGCACTTCCAGCAGAGATGCTGCCAATGCTAGCGACTTCTGCGCAAGTCCAAGAAGTACTTCCCACCAACCCGGAGCCCACCCCTAGTGCAGCGGTTGAACCGCCCCTTGAACCCCTTCCGTCCGATGCCCCGGTCCCGCGGGAAGATCCGGTTCCCACTCCGACAGAAGACCCCGTTTCACCCACGGAACCTGTACCCACCCCCACGGAACCTGCTCCTTCTGTGCAGCCGGTGCCTACTCCAACAGAGGAACCGGTGCCTCCGGAAGAGCCGGCTCCCACTCCAACAGAAGACCCCGTTTCACCCACAGAACCTGTACCCACCCCCACGGAACCTGCTCCTTCTGTGCAGCCGGTGCCTACTCCAACAGAGAACCCGGTACCCCCTACGGATCCTGAACCAACCCCGGTTACTCCCTTACCACCGGTTGAGCCTGCACCCCTTCCAAGCTCAGAGCCTGTGCAACCGCAACCGGTTCCTGTTCCGGCTGAGCCGGTCAACCCTGCGCCCGCACAAAGCCAGGAACCTATGAACCCCTCCAACCGGCTGGCTACTACTCAGCAGGCCCCGGTGCCCGTTCAAGCCAGCACCGACAGGCTAGCACCAGCACCGAGCCTGCAAGTGCTCGGGGCTGAGCCTCCCGCCACAATGGATGCTGATACCAGCAAAGTGAACCGGTCGCCGGTTGGCAGTTCGGTACTCGGGTTGACGAGCGCCCCGCAGCAGAACTACAGCGGTACACCTGACTGGGTTGAAGGCTTCCTCAACGCGAGCGACCAGAACGATTTCGGTGATACCGCCAACAACTCTAACCAGGCCGCAGGTGTGATTGGGGCTGAAGCTCAGGGATACCAGTTTGAACCAACCGGCGGGTCGAACGTATTCCAGCGCGGTATATCGATTGTGACCGGTGCGCGCCCGCTTCTTATCTTCAGCGGTGTGGCGGTGGCCGGTCTTGCGCTGGTTGTCTTCAACTTTGTGTGGCGCAACCGAAGCCCAAAGGCATAACTTTTACCATGACTCTTGTTTCTTCTGTGAGTGAGGGACAGCTCTTGGCTACATTCCTCCCTACCATCCAGGAACATAACGCCAAGGCCCAGAGGCTGACCCCGGGTGCAAGAAGCCTGGTTCTGGGGCCGGGCGATGACTCCGCTGTACTTGACCTGAGCGGTGGACTGACCGTCATGAGTACCGATACTCAGACGCAGAACCAGGATTTTCGTCTCTCCTGGCCTAGCGGTAGAACCAGCGGGGGCTATGAGGTTGGCTGGAAGGCCGCAACGCAGAACCTTGCAGATATTGCGGCTATGGGAGCGCGTCCGGTTACCCTGCTTGTTTCGCTAACCCTTCCGCCCTCTACCCCTCTCGCCTGGGTCAAAGATTTCGCCCGAGGCCTGGTGGACTCTTGCACCGCACAGGGTGCAGAGACCTGCTCCATTTCAGGGGGAGATGTGGGCTCCGGTACCGAGATTTCAGTCACGGTTACAGCCCTTGGCCTGGTTCAAAAGCCTGTCACCCGCAGCGGTGCTCAAGCTGGGGACGCTATTGTTCTGGCCGGAGCGCTGGGTACCGCCGCGGCGGGGCTGGCCTTACTTGAAAACTCGGAGTTGCCCGAAACCCTTTCCCCCCAAATCGAGGCCTGTATCGAAGCCCAGCAACGCCCGGTCAGCCCGCTGGCCGCTGGTATCCAAGGCGCCGAAAATCTTACGTCTCTTATGGATGTATCGGATGGTCTTGTGCGTGATGGCGGGCGACTGGCTCAGGCATCGGCTTGCGCCTTTGACATCGACACAGCTTCTTTGGCTCCCTGGCTACTTGAGCTGAGGGAATCTGCTCTTCTCCTCGCGGGGGCTGAGGGCCAGAAAGCTTCTGACCTGGCTTTAGGCTGGGTTCTGACAGGCGGCGAAAACCATGCCCTGCTGGGTACCAGCCCACCTGAGCAGATACCAGCCGGGTTTACTAGAATTGGGACGGTGAGCCCAGGTACCGGTGTAACAGTCGATGTGCACCCCTATACAGCGAAAGGATGGGATCATTTTGAGGCAGGTTCCCGCTAACTGGTGGCTCAGCTGGTTGCTAGGCGGACGTACCCAGCTAGTCGAACACCGTGCACTTTTGAACCGCATCAATGTCTTTCCTGTAGCTGATGCCGATACGGGTTCTAACTTGAGCGCCACCCTGGGGTGGGCTGCTGATAGCGCTGGTATGGCCGATGATCCGACTCTCGCCCTGGCGGCTCGTGCCGCCTTGCGGGGTGCCCGCGGGAATTCGGGTACCCTGCTTGCGGTGTGGCTCTTAGGTTTGGCGAGGGAGCTGGGGCCGGTAGGCGAACTTGAACCTGTTACCACCGGTATACCTGAGGAAAATTCAGCTCTAACCCCCGCGTTTCTAGCCAGTGCTTTCAAGCGTGCCGCTCGTGACGCTCGCTCGGCCCTGAGCCAGCCCGCTGAGGGAACCATGCTGACGGTTATGCAGGCCATTGGGCAGGTTCCCCCCGCTGATGACTGGCTCGGCTACACCTCACAGCTCTTGCAGGGCGCTGAGACTGCTGTGCGGGAAACTGCTCAGGCCTCTCACGCCCGCAACGGTTGGGTAGATGCCGGTGCCCTTGGTTTTTTGCTAGTTCTGGTAGCGCTGGCTACTGAGCTGAACGGCTCTGCACCTACTAAGACCTACGCAGATCTTTTGGAAGAGAGCCCCGCGCCTTCTTGGCCTAATGCCCTCCCTCCCTTCTCACAGCGCTCCAAGAAATCTGGCTCAACCGTAGAGGTCATGTGCGATATCCATTTGCCTGTACTCGAAGCCAGTCAGCTTCGTAGTGCCCTTGACGCTGTGGGTGATTCTGTGTCAATAGCCCAGGTAGAGGCCGGTAACGAAGCTCTTTGGGCTATTCATGTGCATACACCCACCGCAGCGGATGCCCTCACAGTGCTTGAAGCCGCTGGTGAACCACTCAACGTGCGCATCAGTAACCTGGCTCCTGGTGACAGCGAACCTGCATTAGCGGGGTGTTCGCATGACTGAACCCGGACAGGGGCTCTTTGACCTGCCCGAAAAAGCCCCAGCACCTCGCCGGACTTCCACAAAAAACGCAAGCCGCAAAAATGGCGCTCAGAAAACTGGCACCGGATCAGCAGGCACACAAAAAACCGCTCGGAAGACTAAGAACAGCGCCTCTACCCGCCGCCGCACAGTTAAAGAGCTAGACCCCAAAGTAGGGGAGGTTATCGAAACCTACGCCAGTGAAGACCGGTTAGAGAACGCCCCCCTCAAAAACTATCTGGGTGCGAGCACCGCTAAGGCACTTGCGAGGCACCTGGGTCTTGAAACGGTGGGCCAGGCGCTCGAATACTACCCGCGCAAATACCTGCCGCGCGGGGAACTCACCCCATTCTCATCGCTGGTTGAGGGGAGCGAAGCCACGATTGTTGCCCGGGTACTGAAAGTAACCACCCGGCAGATGGCCTCCCGCCGCGGTTCCATTACCGAAATTACTATCACCGATCAACTAACCGATCAGCCTCCAAGTCCCGCCATAGAATCCTTGCGACCCAACCCCAATGCCTACCGGGGGGCTGGCGCCCCGGCTGCCTATCAGCCCGGCTACAGTAACCCTCGGCTTCAAGGATCAGCCGGTGCTATGGCCGGTAGCCCAAGAAGCGACTATGGGGCCGGTCATGGTTTTAAGCTCGGTGCTGTCTTCAACAGCTATGCTCCTGGCTCCTACGCCATGGTGGGTAACAGCGACACCATGACCCTTAGTTTCTTCAATGCCTGGACGGCGGCCCGGGAAATTCACGAGGGAGACCAGGTCATGTTCTCGGGCAAGGTGGGTACCTACCGTGGTGAGCTGACGCTTACCAACCCCCACTACGCCGTGATAGCCGACCGTGCTTCGGGCATGGCTCCGGGGGCCAGCGCCGAAGCTATCGAGCGTGCCAAAGCACGGGCTAATGCCCCCATTCCGGTCTATAAGGCAACCCCCAAATACCCTACCGATAGGGTAGCCGCTGCGCTGGAAGCCCTCTTGGAGCGCCTATCTCTCAAAGAGCTGGAAGACCCGGTCCCTTTCACCGTGCGCAAAAGCCGTAAAATTCCCTCTCTGGCCTGGACCTACCGGGCCGTGCACACACCCGATACCGAGCAAACCTGGCGGGCGGCCCACCACTCCCTGCGCTACCGCGAAGCCTTTGTGCTACAAGCGGCCTTGGCACGTATCCGTGCGGCTCGTGCTGCCCACCACACCCTTGCCCGCCCCTTTGTTCCCGGTGGTCTAGCCGATGCGCTGACGGGCCTACTGCCTTACAAGCTCACCGAGGGGCAAGAAACGGTAGGCGCTGAAATCAGGGACGACCTGGCTAGTTCCAGCCCCATGAACCGCCTGCTTCAGGGGGATGTGGGCTCAGGCAAGACAGTGGTAGCCTTGCGGGCTATGCTGCAGGTTGCTGACAATGGCGCCCAGGCCGCTATGTTAGCGCCTACAGAAGTGCTGGCCGAACAGCACTACCGGTCGGTTTGCCAGATTCTGGGTGATCTTCTCGATACCCGCCCATTCGATCCAGCCGCCGCTAAATCCGTGCATGAACCCCCGGCAGATAAAGGCACCGTCCGGGTGGTTCTGCTGACCGCCTCACTCAAAACAAAAGCCAAAAAAGAGGCCCTGCTAGCCATAACATCAGGTTCTGCCGACATCGTGATTGGCACCCATGCTCTGCTGGCCGATGCCGTGCAGTTCGCTGATCTGGGCCTGGTCGTGGTAGACGAACAGCACCGCTTCGGTGTCGAACAGCGTGATGCCCTGCGCGGCCCCGGCGGGGCGCTACCTCACCGCCTGGTCATGACCGCAACCCCCATACCTCGAACCGTGGCTATGACCGTCTTTGGCGACCTCGATACCTCGGTACTTGACCAGCTCCCCGCGGGTCGCCAAAAAATAAGTACACACGTCGTGCCCCTGGCCGAGCACCCTACCTGGGCCCAAAGAATCTGGTCTCGCGCCCGCGAAGAAATTGATGCCGGCCACCAAGTCTATGTAGTGGTGCCCAAAATTGGCGGGGGCGACAGCTCAGCAGAAACTGAAACCGGTGAAACCCTCTTTGGCTCTGCTACTGCCAGCACCGAGAGCGCTCGCGGTGGAGCGCTAGCATCGGTCGAGTCGGTCTTGGAAGACCTTGAGGGGGAACCCGCACTTGCCGGTGTTCGTATCGCCGGCCTGCACGGGCGTATGGATACCGCCGAGAAAAACCGGGTCATGACCGAGTTTTCTGATGGCCAGCTAGACTTGCTCGTTTCCACCACCGTTATCGAGGTGGGCGTGAACGTGCCTAACGCGACCCTCATGGTCATTATGGACGCTGACCGTTTTGGCATTTCGGGTCTGCATCAGCTGCGCGGTCGCATTGGCCGAGGCCAGCTCCCCGGAACCTGCCTGCTGGTGACAAAACAACCTGCGGACGGTGTCTCCCGGGAGCGCCTGGATGCGGTTGCCTCCACTACCGACGGGTTCGAGCTCTCACGGGTGGACCTTGAGCAGCGCCGAGAGGGCGATATTTTGGGGGCCGCTCAGTCGGGTAAGAAATCCACCCTAAAACTCTTGCGTGCTCTCACCGATGCCAAGCTGATTGAGCGGGCTAGGCAAGATGCCTTTGCCGTGATTGAGAGGGATCCGACTCTTGCTTTGCATCCCGACTTGGCTCGTACCATTGACCGAGCCTTGGACGCTGACCGTGAAGCCTTCCTGGGGCGGGGCTAGACTTTGGGAAGCGGAGTTCTTGGGCCATGAAAATTTGGGCAGAGCAGAACTTGTTCATATTTTGGGGTCACTGTAGACACTCACTTCACTGTGCTGTTTGTGCTGGAGGACTTCCCGAGATATGCCTATGATGGTTGTATGAAAACACTTAAAATCGTTACCGCCTGTGCTACCCTAGCCCTGGCTTTATCAGCCTGTGGCTCATCAACCGAAGCTGCCAAAACAGAAGAATCGGGCGCTTCGGCTACTGAGACCTCTACGAGCAATAGCTTCGCTGTTTCTTCAAGCTCGGCCTCTGCACGTGAGTCTGAGCAGGCTTCAGCCTCACCGACCGAGTCTGTTTCCAGCAGCTCGGCAAGCGCTTCAGCTTCTCATGACGTAACGTCTAGTTCAGCGCCGCTTCCAGCAGATATGACTATTTCTGCCGAGAAAGCAGGAGGTGCCCGCCCTGATGGAATCGCTCAGTTTGAAAAAGACGGTGCACAGCTTGAAGATAGCGGCTCATCGAAGGGTAGCCAGAAGTACATGTATCACGGCGATAATCCCAGGAACTACACCAACGTTCTCGTGTCCTACCTTCCCGGGTCTGACTACCAGACCCGCACATCTGGTCTGGATGAGAAACACGAAATGGGTAACGGTATGTGTGGCATGGAACATGAATCAGACAGCATGCGCTCTGAGAAATGCTACTTCCCTGTGGCAGATGGCGGCGTACTCATGTTAGCTGGTACGGTCGATAAGACCCGCACCGATGGCATTGAGGTGGATACACAACGTATTCACGATTTTGCGGCAGAATTTGTCAATCAGATAAAGAACTAGACTACTAGCAAGTAAACCATGGTGCCCCCGTTGAAGTCGGTGGTGCCATGGTTTTTGTCTAGCCTTGGTAGGTTGGTAAGTCGAAGCAGAATAATTATCAAGAGAGGACAGCAGTGAGCCGCATTATTTCTGGTTTGGCCGGAGGCCTACGCCTGGCAAACGTGCCCGGCGATAAGACCCGCCCCACAACAGACCGGGTCAAAGAAGCGCTGTTCTCCCGCCTGGAGAGCTACAACATGCTGGCCGACGTTCGTGTACTCGACCTTTTCGCTGGCTCCGGCGCGCTGGGGTGCGAGGCACTTTCGCGCGGTGCGGCCCATGTAGATTTTGTGGATCATTACCCCAAGGCAATAGCCGTTATCGAGAAGAACGCCCGGGCTCTTGCTCAGAGTGCGACCAGCGCCGGCTTAAGAGCAAGCACCAGCAGAATCCACCGTATGCAGGCCAAAACCTACTTATCCAGCTATAGCGGTGCGCCCTGGGACCTGGTCTTCATTGACCCTCCATACTCTGTCACGAACGCCGAGCTGGAAGAGCTGCTAGAACTATTGTCAGACTACCTGGCGCAGGGCGCTGTTGTAGTGGTCGAGCGTTCTACCCGCACTGGTGAACCTTCCTGGGGGACCGGCCTGGAACGGTTCGCTGAGAAGAAATACGGGGAGACTCAACTCTTCTATGCTGAACCTGCGCTTAGCACTTCCGCATAAAACCTCTCTTCATAACCTGCTAGGGGGTGGCCTTGATAGGGTAAAGGTATGACCCAAGAGCACAAACAACCCCAGCAACCCCCACCCTATGAGCCGCCGCCGTCAACAGGAGTGCCCCGGCTTCTGACTGAAAACTCTTTGGTGATTCAGCAGACCCGAAGTTTCCTCAGCAACGATTTTGCTCTTGAAGACGAGCGTGGGATGGTTTTGGGTCGAGTGCACACCACCGGCTCGCTAGCTGTCAATTTTTTGAAAGGTAATCGCTCCTTCGACCTGGTCGATGACCGTGGTCAGCCTCTTCTGACCATCCGTGACCCCTTTGACCTGGGTCTGGATCGCTACGAGTTGTATAAGCCCGACGGTAGCTTCTTCGCTCACGTACAGAAGCACTTTTCGTTCTTGACCAAACGGTTGAGCATTGAACTGCCCCAGCTCACCCTTAACCTTGAAGGCAACCTGCTTGAATACAGCTTCAATATTATGGCCGGTAGTACCGTTGCGGCTCAGGTTAGCAGGCAGTGGGGCGGTCTGACCTCAGCCATTCGAGGTAAGAGCCGCTACGGAGTGCATCTTGACCCGGTTGCTCCCGCTGAGGTCAGGCTTGCCATTATTGGTGCTCTGGTGGCTCTTGACCTGATTCGCGCCAAGGATAGTAAGTAGTTAGCCCGCACTGTATGCCAGGATACGGCTGGTCGCTGCTGCCAGTACTTCAGGTTTCTTGCAGAAAGCAAAACGAACGTAACCTTCAACCTGGGATCGGTAGCCCTCGGTGGTAAAGGCAGTGAGCGGAATAAGGGTGACTCCTGAGGCTTGGGGTAGTTCCTGGCAAAGCTCTTGAGCGGTTGTAAAGCCCTTTTGGGCCAGTACCTGAGCAACATCAGCCACAGCGAAGAAAGTACCCGCAGGCTCGATAATCTGCCAGGGGCTATCAGCTAGACCTTCAACTAGCACCCTGAGCTGGTGGGCGTAGCGTTCTTTAAGGCCCAGGTAGAAGTCATCACCTGAGGCAAGGCCTACGGCTGCCGCTTCCTGTAGGGGAGCGGCAGCACTGTGCGTGAAATAGCCTTTGACCATTCGTAGAGCGGACATCAGATGGGCAGGGCCGGTCATCCAGCCAATACGCCAGCCCGTGGCCGAATGCGTTTTAGAAATGGCCGAGACAGCGATAGTCCGTTCGGCGGCACCGGGCAGGGCCTGGATGGGGGAGTAGGGTGCTCCGTAGGTCAGATGCTCGTAGACCTCATCAGCTAGAATCACCGCATTGAATCGCTGGGCTAGCTCGACAATTTTTTCTTTGGCTTCCTGAGAGAAGACCATGCCTGTGGGGTTGTGAGGATCGTTGACGACAATGAGCGCAGTGCGGGCAGAGAAAGCCGCCTGGAGTGCTTCAAGATCGGGTTCAAAAGTGGGTGGCAGCAGGGGTACGGTACGGATGGTGGCTCCAGCCAGCGCTGCCGCCGCAGGGTAAAGGTCATAGTAGGGCTCAAAGAGGATGACTTCATCACCTGGCTGCACCAGAGCTGCTAGGGTTGCAGATAGACCTTCGGATGCTCCCGCACAGACCGTCACCTGAGTATCGGGGTCCAGCTCAAGGCCGTAAAAACGATGCTGGTGTTCTGCGATGGCTCCCCGAAGAGCAGGGTTACCTGCAATGGTGGCGTACTGGTTGGCACCGCGCGCTATTGCCTCAGCAGCGGCTTCTAACATGGCTTGGGGGCCGTCAGTATCGGGGAAACCCTGCCCTAGATTAATAGCGCCGTGGGCTTGGGCTAGGGCCGACATTTCCTCAAAGATAGTAGAGCGCTGGCTGCCGTCAGCTCCTAGCAGCCCGGTTGCCGCTCCTACACGCTCGTAGGGCTTGCTCATGCTGGCCTCCCGCTTGAAAGAGTCGGGAAAGCCTAGCTAAAAGCCCGACGGTTCCCAGTGGATTGTGTCCTCAACAGAATACAAGCTAAGCCAGGATACCCGGGGTACTGTGACACTGTATGTCATAGACCATGCCGTACTGTAGCCTTGACATATGCAAACTGTTGTCTGCCCGGGGTCTTTTGACCCTATCCATAATGGTCACGTCGAAATTATTACCCGAGCCGCCAAAATCTATGGCAACGTGTTGGTGGCTGTTTCCCACAACTCCTCCAAACAATACCGCTTCAGCCTTGAAGAGCGGGTGGCGATGGTGGAGGAAACCTTTGGGCTCTTCGCCGGTGTGTCTGCGGTTATCTTGCCCGAGGGTAAGCTCCTTGCTGAGTTTGTGCGAGAGCAGGGCTCTTCACTGATTGTCAAGGGGTTACGCAATACCGCTGACTTTGAATATGAGGCTCCTATGGCCTCTATGAATCGGCATATTGCTGGTGTCGAAACAGCCTTTATAGCGGGTGACCCCAAATACAACCACCTCTCTTCGACCATGATTAAAGAGGTTTCCGGGCTAGGTGGTGATGTTTCATCCTTCGTACCGCGTGCCACCCAGCGAGCCCTGCAAGAGTTGCCAGGCTAGGCTCATGCAGAAGCCCGCTTGGGGTCAACCAGGTAGAAGAGTGAGCTAGCCCTACTTGCTTCAAGGCTGACCTAGCTCTAAACTGGGTACTTGGTTTAAAACATTTGATAGGGAGTTCGTCATTTCACGAAAAGATTCATCGCCCCTGATGATCTCTGTAAGGGATCTAGCTCATCGCCCGGGTGCCATGGAGACCCTTGAAGAAGTTCTGCCAGCGCCAAGCGACTTTGGCAACGCTCTCATTGAAGCGGAAGAAGGAAGCGACATTGACCTCAATGTTCGCCTGGAATCCGTTTCAGATGGTATCTTGGTTACTGGAACTGCATGCGTTACCGTTAGCGGTGAGTGCAGTCTCTGCCTAGACCCGGTTGACTTTGAAGTTACAGCCGATGTTCAAGAGCTTTTTGTTTTCGAGAAGGCACCAGAAGGTGGCCCCGAAGATGAAGTAGATGAGCAGTATGCCGTAGAGAACGATGAAATTGATCTCGAACCGGCACTGCGGGACGCAGTGATTCTTCAACTGCCGTTCCAGCCTGTTTGCAGTGACTCCTGCCAGGGCCTGTGTTCCGAATGTGGCACACGCCTTGAGGACGACCCTGAGCACCACCACGAGGTCATTGACCCCCGGTGGAACGCGCTTTCTGCGTTGCTCAATGCAGACGAAAAATAAACTTATAAAGCGACAAGAGAAAAGAGATAGCTGTGGCTGTTCCCAAGCGGAAAATGTCCCGTGCTAACACCCGCGCACGCCGTTCCCAGTGGAAGGCGTCCGTACCTCAGCTGGTCAAGACCGTTGAAAACGGTCGCGTTACCTACTCCCTGCCCCACCAGGCAAAGCTTGTAACTGACTCAGCCGGCAACGAACTCTTCTACGAGTACAAGGGCCGCAAGGTAGCTGACGCGTAAGTTAGCGTTTGTATGACTAACTCTGCATCACAAGAGTTTATGAAACGTCTCGGTATCACACTCGATACCGAGACGTTTCAGCTTGCTATGACGCACCGTTCTTATTCTTTTGAGAACGGTAACGTGCCCCACAACGAGCGCCTAGAATTTTTGGGCGACTCGGTTCTTTCACTGGCCGTTGCCTCTGAACTCTACAAGAGGTTCCCGGACCTGGCCGAGGGTGAACTCGTTAAACGCCACCATGTGGTCGTTTCAACCCGGACTCTGGCGATGCTGGCGCGCAACCTCAAACTGGGCCCCTGCATCCTACTAGGCAAGGGTGAGAAAAAGACCGGTGGAGCGGACAAGGACTCAATCCTTGCAGACACCATGGAAGCTGTTTTCGGTGCCGTCTACATGGCCTACGGCCCCGCAAAAGCTCACGAGCTGGTCTTAGCTCATACAGCGCACCTGCTGGATGATCGTAAAACCCTCAACATTGGTCGTGACTGGAAGACCGAAATCCAGGAGTACGCCGCGGCGAACTCTCTGGGGGAGCCGGTCTACCGGGTGGAGGGTACTGGCCCTGACCATGCCCGCCGTTACACAGCCCAGCTACTGCTAGCAGATAACCTTATGGGTACTGGGCAAGGGACCAGCAAGAAAGAAGCTGAACGAATGGCCGCCGAAGAAGCCTACTACAGGGTCTACGGCGACAGTAAGTAAAGTCCCCTATGCCAGAGGGCGGGGGAAGCAAAGATTACCTCTGCTTCCCCCGCCCTCTGACTTTAAGCGGAGCCTTACCCAACCCTGAGCTAAGCAGGCTGGCCGCTCACAGCCTGGCAACCGCCCCATGAATCGTTAGGGCAGGCCGATTTCGTCTTCTCGGGTCACAATGCTGATGGAGGTCGTCTTGGCTGTGGATTCTGCCAGACGTTCCTGAGCCAGCTGCTTAACCCTGGTACGAACCATGAACCAGCCAAGGACCAGCAGAGGAATGACCAGAGCCATCGCCTCAAGCGAGTAGGTTCCGATGGGATAGTCGTAGGCAATGAGTACGAGTACACCCACCAGGAAGAACATGGTCAACCAGTTGGTAAAGGGAGCCAGAGGAGCACGGAAGTCCGGGCGGGTACGCTCACCCCTATGTGCCAGGGCGACGAAACGCAGGTGAGGCAGGGTGATAGCCATCCAGCCAATCACAATGCAAATTGCCGAGATATTCAGGACAATTTCAAAGGCATCGGAAGGCTTCCAGTAGTTGATGATGACACCCAACAGAGCTACTGCACCGGTCAACAAAATACCGCCCACAGGCACACCCGAGGTGTTCATTACACCGGTGAACTTGGGTGCTGAGCCGTTGATAGCCATAGAATGTGTAATACGACCGGTGGAGTAGAGTCCAGCATTCAGTGAAGAAGCGGCTGCAGTAATCACCACAAGCTGCATAATGGGTGCGGCGTAATCCACCCCGATTGAACCGAAGAAGGTCACAAAGGGCGACTCATCGGCGCTGTAGGCATCGTAGGGGAGCAAAAGCGAAAGCAAGAGAACCGAGCCCACATAGAAGAGGGCAATACGCCAAATTACAGTATTGATAGCCTTGGGGATAGCTTGGCGGGGATCCTTAATCTCTCCCGAAGCTGTACCCACCAGCTCAATACCTGAGTAAGCAAAAATAACGCCCTGAGAAACAATCAAAGCAGCCATTAGACCGTTGGGAAAGAACCCAGATTCGCTTATTAAGGTAATACCCACCGGGGCACCCGTGGGAGTACCAAAAATAAGGAAGAGGATACCAACCACCATAAAAATTAGGAGCGAACAGACTTTTACTAGAGCAAACCAGAACTCCAGCTCACCAAAAATTTTGACTGAAATTAGGTTCATGGAAACCACCAGAACGATGACGACAAAGGCAACAACCCACTGGGGAACATCATTAATGGAGGGGAGGTACTGACCGAACCAACGGAAATAAATAGCGATAGCAGTGGCATCGACAATGGCCGTAGCAGCCCAGGAGAACCAGTACATCCAGCCCACAAAGAAAGCCCACTTCTCACCGTAGAACTCACGAGTGTAGCTCACGAAGGAGCCGGACGAAGGACGGTAGGCCACTAGCTCACCTAGCTGACGCAGGATCAGGTAGCCGAAGAAACCGGCGATAGCGTACAGGAAAATTAGGGAGGGACCGGCATCATGCAACCGACCACCGGCGCCCAGAAAGAGGCCGGTACCAATGGATCCACCCATTGCTATCATCTGGATTTGGCGGGGTTTGAGCCCCTGTTTAAAACCCTCTTGCTCATGGGCATAAGACTGTGTCGCGCCCCTAGCGGAGGGCAGTGGTTGATGAGACATAATAATCCTTGAGGTTAGCAGTTTGTGCTGGCTGGTATACCCACACCCAGGGTACAAGGCAGGGTAGTGTTCAGACTCGGCTGCTCTCTGCGCAATAGCCTAGACTCTATTCTGCAAGGCTCCTGTCTAAAGAGCGAGGTAAAGAGGGCATAATTTTAGGGGACGACACTAAAGAGAGGTCAAGTAGTATGCCTGAGTTACCCGAAGTTGAGGTTGTTCGACGGGGGCTTGCTGCCCACTGTGTAGGGGCAAGAGTGGGCGCTGTCACCGTAGCCGATAGCCGGTCCATCCGTCGACACACCGAAGGCACTCCAGATTTTTGCGCCCGGCTCACCGGCCTGCGAATAGCCGATATCGCCCGGCGTGGCAAATACCTGTGGGTCCTCTTCCACGCCCAGCCCCACATCCATGCCCAGCAAGCTGCCAGCCTGAACTCCGTGGCAGATCCCGCAGACACCAGGCTCCTTGAAGACTTCGCCCTAGTCATTCACCTGGGTATGAGCGGCCAAGTCCTGCTCAAAGAGGGGCCCATGCCCGCCGAAAAACACCAGAAAATCGTGCTGAAACTCGAAGATGCCACAGATGAAAGCGGGCAAACCAGCCCTCTCAATATGCGCTTCGTGGACCAGAGAATCTTCGGTGGCATGTTCCTCAGCCCCCTACAAGCGGTCACAGGCACACAGGGGCAACCACTCCCAGGAGCCTCCATGAGCGTCCTGGGCCTGCCTCTCATTCCCGAGGCTGTAGCCCACATCGCCCGTGACCCGCTCGACCCCCACTTTGATAGCGCAGACTTTCGCCGCCGTATGCTGTCCACATCAACCGGCATTAAGAAACTACTCCTTGACCAGTCAGCCATCTCCGGGGTGGGAAACATCTACGCCGACGAAGCCCTCTGGCGGGCAAAACTCCACTACGCCAAGCCAGCGCGGACAATCACACCGCAAGCTACCCGGGAACTCGTCAAAGCCTGCCAAGAGGTCATGAACGATGCCCTCACCCAAGGAGGCACCAGCTTCGACGCTCTCTATGTGAACGTCAACGGCGAATCAGGCTACTTTGACCGTTCCCTCAAGGCCTACGGTCAGGCAGGGCGCCCCTGCTACCGTTGCCTGGAAGCGGGTCGCACCTCGCTGATGGTACGTGAACCTTTTGGGGGTAGGAGCTCCTACCGGTGCCCGTATTGTCAACGGAAGCCCCGCGGGGTTCAGTGATAAGTGCCTGAAGGTGGCGGGCACCGATTACCTGCCCTCTGGTGTGCTCGCTCGCTCGCACCCGGGCACTCCATCCGCACTGTCAACGGAGGCCCCGCGGGGTTCAGGGATAAAGACCCTAGCTACTAAACCGGTCCCCATAAAAACGGCCCAAAGCCTGGTAACCCTGCTCCAGGCTCACCTCGGGCTCCCAGCCCAACAAGCTACGAGTAGTTCCCTGATCAAACCAGTGGGCAGTAGAAAGCTGTTCAGCCAAGAAAGAAGTCAGCGGCGGAATCTCACCGGGAGCAAAAACCTTCCAGAGCTTCTCCATGACCAAACCCGCCCCGTAAGCCACCGGGGCAGGCACTGAATAAGCAGGCGGTGTTACCCCGCACGCGGCACACATGCCTGCAATAACCTCCGCCACCGGGCGGGGCTGGCCGTTCGTAACCACCAGAGGAATACCCCGGATAGCCTCAAGACGCTGATAGCCGCGCACAAAAGCGTCAGCGGCGTTGTCGATATAGAGCGTGTCAATCATCGCCGAGCCACGATTGAGCAGGGGGAGACGGCCAGCGGCGGCACGCTCCAAAACACGCTCAACCAGCTGGGTATCACCCGGACCCCAGACCAGGTGCGGGCGCAGAACACCCACCCAGAAACGGTCCGAGTTATAGGAAAGGGCCAGTAGCTCAGACTCGGCCTTAGAGCGGGCATAGTTACCCCGGGCATGGTTGGGAGAGGCAGGAGGGTTGCCCTCACCTACAATCGACGAACCCGTATGAGCTGCAGAAGGCGATGAGGTATGCAGGAACTTACTGACCCCCAGAGTCTGAGCAGTTTCAAGGAGTGTGCGGCTACCCTCCACATTGACCTGGCGGTAGTCCTCCCATCGGCCTACCACAGAAACCTTGGCGGCCAGGTGGACCACCCCATCCACGCCGGTCAAGGCCTGCTCAACAGCGCCGGGGTCAGTGAGCGAACCCCGCACCTGCCAAAAACGGCCCCGCAGGTGTTGGGGTAAAACCTCTTCAAGCTGGGCGTCCCCGCGCTGAAAGGCCCGGACTGAGTAGCCAGCCCGCAGGAGGGCAAAGACAACCTCGCGGCCCAGCAACCCAGAGGCACCGGTAACCAGAACGGTCTCACCGAGCTCCGGCAGACAGACCTTGGGATCTAAAGAACGCAGGGAGACTACCATGCGATAACACCCTTTCCTAGGCGAGCCCGCTTACCAGTGAGGACCTTCTCAGCCCACTGAGCAACCACAGGGCGGTCAATCTTTGAGTTGTGGCGAACATCGGTGGGGTGCTCATCCACAATGAGGACAGCCGATACCTCCACGCCTGTTTCAGCCAGGACACGCTCCCGTACCCGAGCAGCCAAATCAACTGGGGCAGGGCCCTGAACGGTCCTCTTACCCCGGAACCTGGGACCGACCTCAGCAACCAGCACAACCGTGCCAGTACCAGCGGGACCAATGGCTACAGCGGCAGCGCGGCGCACCTCGGCATCACCCTCAGCAGCCTGTTCCAGAGCAACAGGGGTCAGTACACCCTGGGAGGTCACCAACACGTGGGCTAGGCGGCCCTCCACCCAGAGGCGGCCAGCCGCATCGAAGTGCCCCACATCGCCGGTACGGTGCCAGCCAGGGGTCGAAGTTGAAACCTGCTCGGTCACCCAGAGGGTGTCATAACGGTCTTTAACGTGAGGGGCCGCCAACAGAATCTCGCCGGTAATACCGGGCTCCTTCCTTGTCTCTGCACCGGCAGTACCATCGGCCAGTAAGGGGGCGATCTGAACGAAAGCGCCATCAACAGCCTTGCCCACGCAAACGCCGCCGCCTGCGCCGTGCATGCCGTCACGGGCGTCCTGCTCAGCCTCTTTAATCTCATCGAATGAAACATCGGTGGCGGGTAGGGCTTCAGTCATACCGTAAGGAGTGTGCAAAGAAGCCGCAGGCAAAATGGTCTGAAGCTTGGTCAAGAGGGGAGTCGTTACTGGTGCCCCTGCTGAAAGCAGGGTAGTGACCTTAGCCAGAGCGGCCCGCTGGTTCTCATCAAGGGCATCAAAGGTATCAATGATGTTCATCAGAGCCGCAGGGGAGGCAAAAATGGTGGTGGCGTCGATAGCGGCTGTTGCCGAAGCTAGCGCCTGCGCTGTCAAGGTCTTGGGCCTGGTGACGTCCATAGCGGGAGTCACGCTGGTTGCGCCCAGAGCGGGGCCAAGTAAGGCGAAGGGGGCAAAGCCGGCAACCAGGCCGCTACCAGCCTTCAAACCATAGGTCGATGAAATGGTATCGCGCATACCGGCCAGCTGACGGTGGGTATAAACCACACCCTTAGCGGGGCCGGTGGAGCCGGAGGTGTAAAGAACTGCCGCGTCGCTATCGGGGTCGGGGAGCTCAACGTCAGCGGTTCCAGATTTTGTGAAATCCTCAACGGAACCCACAAGGCCCAGAGCCTTAGTGGCCGCCTTGGGCAAAGCCGTGGCAGCAATGCGCTGGCCGGGCCAGCCCAGAGAACGGGCGGCGGTGAGGGCAGCGGGAACACCCACCAGCCAGTCGGGGCGGGCACCCTTCAGAGCGCGGGTTAGCCCCTTTGCGCCTAACCCGGTATCGGCCACCACAATGACCGCTCCCAGCTTGAGGCAGGCATAGATGAGCGTAGTGAGTCTAATACCCGGAGGAACCAGCAGATTGACTCGATGCCCCCGGCCTACACCCAACTGGTACAGGCCATCAGCGACCCGATCAACCTCAGCTGCCAGCTCCGCCCAGGTCAGTTGAGCCGCAACCTGGGTGCCGTCACCCTTGGGGTTCATATCGACAACGGCCAGTGAATGATCCTTGGTCCGGGCGGTCAACTCCGCAATCATCGGGCGGTATTCGCCTAAAGCGGGGGCTTGCTCCTGGCGGGCTGCAAGGTGGCGCTCACGCTGGGTGATGCCGGTGACAAAGTGCTCAGTCAGCCAGTTAAGAATAGGGCTGGCAATGTCTTCGTCTTCTGCGACCAGGTGGCTGGCCTGTTCAAAACGGTGGATATCAGCATGAGGTAGCCGGGTGGCAAGATCGGCCATGTAGCGGCGCTGGAAGACCGGGTCCTTAGTACCCCAGAGCATGAGAGCTGGAAGGTCCAGTTCCCTTATACCTTCTGCGATTTCAATCATCTGCCGGTAGCTGCTTGCTGCCGGGGTAGCGGGAATATCCGCTACAAAATTACGGACACCTGCCCTAAGCTCACTGGTGGTATAAGGGAGTTTGTAGGCCTGTTTGACAGCCTCGCCCAGCGGTTTTTGCGCAAGACCCAGAGTGACGTCAATGAAGGCGGAAGATTTTGCCGTAGCCCAGGAATGAAGAGCGGGGTTCAGAGCGGCTTGCAGAGCAAGCGGAATCTTTTCTGCCGAGTCGTGGAAGACAGCGGTGTTGGTGAGCATAATGCCCGAGAGAATATCGCGGTGCCGCAGTGCCCAGCCGAGTGATACCAGGCCACCCCAGTCATGGGCCAGGGTAAGAAGAGGGCGGTCGGTGCTATCGAGACCCAGTGCTGCTGTGAAGTCTCCCAGGTCAGCTACCCTATCGATGAGGGCGCGTTTGAGACCGGTACGCTCCGAGTAGCCCATATCGAGCTGATCAACAGCCACCACCCGCCAAGGGCGTTCAGCCTGGCTAGCTGCCGCTAAGACCGAACGCCACAGGTAGGACCAGGTGGGGTTACCATGGACAGCCAATACCGTACCGACAGGTTCCCGCCCCGCGGCAGCCAGCTGGGGCCCGTTATCCAGATAATGCCAGGTGCGGCTAGACCCGGTGCTCTCAACCGGCGCTGTGGAGGCTACCGTGATGGTCTGGGACCAGTCGCTGTCAACACCTGGCCACTGGGCGGGAGTCGGGGTGAGCTGTAGATTCTTCATGTATTTCTCTCGTCAGGCTAAAACGCGGGACGGTGCAATGCACCCTTTAGAAGGCAGCGCCCCGGCTCTCTCTGCTGGCAGAAAGAGCCGGGGCCCAAAGGTTTATTACCAGATAATTTCCATGAGGGCAGTATTCAGGCCGGAGCCAACGCCCATGCACAGAATACGGTCGCCGGGGGAGTAGTTGGTGCTGTCCTCGGCCAGGGTCATAGGTAGAGCCGCCGCCGCAACATTGCCCCAGACGGGGAAGGTCAGCGGAATCCGCTTGCGGTCAATGCCCACCGCCTCAATAATTGCGTTGGTATGAGCGTTAGAAATCTGATGCGTTACATAGGAGTGCATATCGGTCCAGTCCCAGCCGTTCTGGTGGGCTTCTTCCCAGGCCTCAGCGACCAGCTGTAGGCCGTGCTTGAGCAGACCGGCGGCATCGGTGCTCATACCCTGGTCAGCCTCGCCGCCGATGCAGAGGTTGCGGTGCTCGGTTCCGGAGCGGGAGACAGAGCCAACAATCTTGTGCCCCTTGGGGTGTAAGTCGGAACGACCGATGACTGCTGCGGCCGCACCCGACCCTAGGGTGAGCGTAGCGAACTGGGCAAGAACATCGTCGCGTGTGGAATCAGGGCGGTTGAGCTGACGAAGTGCAGTAGCATGCCAGGGCGAAGGATCCTCACCGTCCACAATAAGAGCATAATCAATCGCCCCGGCATCAATCATGGTTGCGGCAACGGTGATGCCATTGACAAAGCCTAGGCAGGCATTGGTGATATCAAAATTAAGGGCCTGGCGGGGCAAACCCAGACGGTCATGGATGCCCACGGCAACGGCAGGCTCAAAGTTATCACGGGTTACCGAGGTATTGATGATAAGACCAATCTGTTCCTTGGCGATACCGGCCTGGGCCATAGCCTGCTCGGCGGCGGCAACAGCGCCGTCCTCAAAGGTCATGCCCTTACCCCACGAACGACGTTCACTAATACCGGCCAGGCGTTCAAGCAGGCCCTTGGGCATCTTGAGCCGCTTATAGGTGGCGGCAAGCTGCTCATCGAAGTAGGAACTGGTGACTACCTCGGGAGGCAGTACACGGGTGACAGACAGAATCGAAGCGTTCTGGTGGCGTATATCTGAATTAGCGGTCAATCTACTCTTCTAGCCTCGGAGTGGGGACAGGGGCGGGCGCTAATATTCATTGCAAAGCGCACCGTTACCATATTATGCCCCGCTCGCTTGCATGCGCCCCATTGGCGGGGCTGGTTCCTCTCACACCGAACAGTAGCCAGGAGCTGCTGTTGTAGAGTTGAAACCTGAGAATTTGTCCCAAGAGAACAACCGAATGGCCTCGAATGTACCTGAAATCTTTGACCGTGCGCGGCTTCAAATCCTTCGCTTCGGCCACCGTTTTTGAGTTTGAACCGGGCCTGAACGTGATTGTTGGGCCCAACGGGTCGGGCAAGTCCAACGTGGCGGACGCCCTGGCCTGGGTCATGGGTGCTCAAGGCGCTAAGCAGTTGCGCGGAGCTGCCATGAAGGACGTCATCTTTGCCGGTGGCGGCGAACGCGGGGCGCTGGGTCGGGCCAAGGTTGAGCTGGTTATTGATAATTCTGACGGTTCCTTACCGCTCCCTCACTCAGAGATTCGCATCACTCGCACCATGTTTTCCGCTGGCGGGTCAGAGTACGAAATCAACGGCCAGCCCGCTCGTCTGACCGATGTTCAGGAGCTTCTTGCCGATACCGGCGTGGGCAAAGACCCCTACACCCTGGTGGGGCAGGGGCAGGTCGATAAAATCCTGCACGGCACCGCCCAGGACCGACGGGAGCTGATTGAGCAGGCTGCTGGCCTGGTCAAGCACCGCCGTCGCCAGGCAAAGACCGCAGCTAAACTCGACGACCTTAAAGGTAATCTTGACCGGCTGGAAGATTTGGCTGCTGAACTTTCTGACCAGCTCGAAGGAAGGCGCGAGCAGGCTGAAGCGGCTCGTATTGCCTCTGACGTTGCCGCTCGTGTGCGGGCACTGAAGGGTGATCTGTTGGCGCTGGATGGTGCCCATCTGAAAACGGAGATAGCGGAACACACTGAAGCAGCCGAACAGGCGGCTGTAGCCCGCGCTCGCTCCGAAGAAAAGAACTTGGTTTTCACCCAAGACCTAGCTGACCTTACGGCACATGAAGCCGCCATCAAAGCCAGCCTGGAAGAAAGCATGCAAGAAGTCGCTACCCTTAAGGCTCTTGCTGCCCGGGTCCAGACGATTGAGCGGGTTGCCTCAGAGCGTATAAAACAGGCGAATCAGCAGGACGATTATACTGATGCCCTGGCGCACCTTGAAACTGCCCGGCTGGGTGCAGGCCAGGAGGAAGAAACCGCCCGCCTGGCTAAGGAACGGGTGCTTCAGGCGGAAAAAGAGCTTAAAGGCCTGGAAGACATCTCGCGGCTTGCTGAAAAGGATCACCGTCAGCTCAACCAAGAGCTAGAGCAGGCTAGGAGTGAGGTTGCTGAACACCGGGAACTGCTTTCGCAGCTGACCACCGCACTTGCAGCGGCGCGGACCTCCTTTGAAAAAGCTCAGGCTGAAGCAGCCCGCCGCAAGGATGAATACCAAGAATTTGAGAGCAACCAGGCGCAGGTGAGCGCCTCTGTTGAAGCCGCCCGTGCCACGGTCCAAGCGCTTGTAGCAGAGTACGAGCAGGCTCTCCTCTACGAGAAACAATCCCGTTGCGGACGTCAAGCCGCGGCGGATGCCCAGGAGAAGAGCCGGGTCAAGCTGCAAGAGACCGAGCTGGCTCTGCGGTCTGCTCAGGCTCGCTACCAGGCACTCGAAGCGGCCTGGTCACAGGATCACGAGTCATCCACCGAGCCAGCTGGGGAGCGCGAAAAAGCCCTGAGCGCAGGTGCGCAGGAGCTTGTATCTTTACTTGAGGTTAAGCCTCAGTGGCAGAAGGCTGTAGCAGCTGTCATTGGTCCCTATGCCCGTGTTCTTGCTGATGAGAAAGGGAGGAATCAGCCCCACCTGGTGTCGCAGGTATTCCGGCCCGAAGGCATGCAGAACCCTTCTGGCCAGAAGGAACTATCTATACCTGAACTTGAAGATAAGGGTTTTATGGCTTTGCGGCAGGCCCTATCTGCCCCCGCCGCGCTAACAGATGCCCTCAACATTCTCCTGGGCCGGGTTTATCTCTGTGAGAACCTTGTCCAGGCGCAGGAAGCAGTCAAAGACTTCCCGGACATCACCGTGGCGACAGCAGACGGCCTATTGGTCACATCTGTCTCTGTCCTTTACCCCCAAGAGGTCGAGACGAGCTTTGACGCTCACGCCCAGCTGATTGCGGCTCAGTCGCATATGACAGATATCGAAAAGGAATGCGAAGAAGCTCGCCTCGCCCTTGCCCAAAATCAGCAGGGGCTGACTCTTGCCCAGGAGCAGGAGAAGCAGGCGGCCCGAAAGGTTGGAGCCCTGTCTGCGCGGGTCACCACAGCTCGAACTGACCTGGCTAGTCTGACCGGGGCCTGTACCAGTGCCCAGGCTGAAAAGCGCAGGCTCACCGATGCGGCACACCGAGCAGATGAAGCGCTTAAAGAGGCTGCAGCACAACTGGCTACGGCAACAGATGAGCTTGAGCGCGCCCGGAAGAACCCACCTCACCCCAACCTTGCTGATCTGCTGGAGAGGGCGCAAGAAGCCGCTAGCACCGTTCAGCAAGCTACTGAACGACTTGCTCAGGCCCGTACCGGTCTGGAGCGCGATCGGGAGAATGCACAGGCCGCCCATGCTCGCTCACTCCAAGCCCAAGAAGCTCTGAACGCCCTTGAAACGGCCGAACTGAATCGGCAAGGCCGCCATGCCCAGGAACAAGCTGCTCGTCGCCAAGCTACCCGTCTAAACCTGGCGGCTCAGGCTCTTGCTTGTCAGCTAGCCGGGCTACTGAAAGAGGCAGAGAAAGGCCACGAAAGCACACGGTCCCAGGCCCTTACCCTGGCAGAAGGTCTCAGCGATACCCGGGAGAAACTAGCCAGCGGGCAGAAATCACTGGCTGCTGCGCTGACGCTCCAGGCAGAGGCCGCCGCCCAGCGGGCTCGCTGTGAGACGCGCTGGGAGGGGTTGGAGAACCGTGTCCGTGATGAGTTAGGGCTGAGCCTGGATGAGCTGATTGCAAGCCGTAGCGGGGTGGCCGCTGATCGTGCTGAGACTGAGAAAGCTCTGGCCCAGGCAGAAGCTGAGCTAGCCCGCCTGGGTGTTACCAACCCGCTAGCGCTGGAGGAATATCAGGCTCTGGAACAACGGTTTGGCTATCTGCGCCAGCAAATATCTGACATTAAAGCTAGTCGCACCGATGTGCGTGCGGTCATGAAGGAGGTCAACGACTACATTGTGACCTCTTTTGACTCAGCTTTGGCAGATGTCCAAGAACAATTTGGGCCTATCTTTGCCACGCTCTTTCCCGGTGGTCAGGGGGAGCTGGTGCTCAGTGACCCCGCTGACCGTCAGAACAGCGGCCTGGAGATTCAGGTCAAGCCAGCTGGTAAAAAAGTAACCAGGCTATCGCTTCTCTCTGGTGGCGAGCGGACCTTGGCCTCACTGGCCTTGTTGCTAGCGGTTTTCATGGCCCGCCCGGCTCCCTTCTATGTGCTTGATGAGGTAGAAGCGGCTCTCGATGATCGAAACCTGGGCCGTCTTCTTGAGGTGCTGGGGCAGCTGCGGGATCGGTCGCAGCTACTGATGATTACCCACCACCAGCGCACTATGGCGCAGGCCGATACACTCTACGGGGTATCGATGCGCAATGGCGTTTCGGCTGTTATTTCGCAGAGGCTTGCAGATTACAGCCAATCATCTGAGGTGTAGGCAGGGCAGGTTAAAGGGGGCGAGCGCCGGGCTGAAAATTTCAGCCCGGCGCTCGTGTCTGCAGTCTTAGCGGCCTGTGTAGCCTTTGTCGGCAAGATCTGCGGGGAACTTGGGTTTGATGCCCGGTATCCAGCCAATGGCGGCGATCAGCAGGAGTGCACCGGCAACAGCAAAGGCGGGGAAGAAGCCCCAGGCATCGATGATGAAGCCAGCGAAGAGCGGACCTACAATCAGGCCGATGTCAGAGACCATCTGGAAGTAGGCCAGGGGTTGGCCACCTGAGCGTTTGTTGCCTACGATATCGGAGATTGCCGCTTGGAGGGAGGGGCTCAGAAGGGCTGCAGCGATACCGAGCAGGATTGCGGAGGCAACGAAGGCCGACGGTGCGGTAATGGTTCCAAAGAGGATTGTGACGATGCCGGCCAAGAGGAGGCCTGAGAAGATCATGGGGCGGCGACCGATTCTATCACCGAGCTTGCCTGAGTAGATTTGCATGAGCGCGTTGCCGGTTGCGTAGGTGGCCAGGGTGAAACCGGCCAGGCGGGCACCTGCGGCGGCAGGGTCATAGCCTGCCTCTGAGCCGTGGAGGCTGGCCAGTAGGGCTACTGCCGCCAGCGGTACAACTGTTGATTGGAGTCCAAAGATGCTCCAGCCTACGGTGAGGTTGGTGAACAGGGCTGAGCGGTAGTTGCTGAACTTGAGGGCTTCTTTGAGGGTGAGTTCGGGCTTTGCTACGGGTATGCCCTGGGTGTTGAGGTGGGTTTGTGGTGCTTGGTCTTTAAGCTGGGTTATGACGATGAGTGAGGCGCACAGGAGCATGCCGGCGTAGACGAAGAAAGGGACGCGCATGCCCAGGGCGGAGGCTGCAGCTCCTAGGACTGGGCCTAGGATGTTGCCCAGCAGGAAGGATGTGGCGTAGTAGCCGGAGACTTTACCCCGGATGGAGGGTGGTGAGTTGCGCACCAGGATTCCCATGGCGGCTACGGTGAACATGACCGAGCCTGTGCCCCCGATGATACGAGAAGCGATGAGCATGGGGTAGTTGATAGATAGCCCTGCACCGATGGATCCTAGCCCTACAATGATCAGGCCGGTGGAGTAGATGCGTCGTTCCCCGAATGCTGTAATGAGTTTGCCGGAGACCGGGGCGAAGAGAAGGCGGGAGAGGGCGAAAGCTGAGACTACGAAGGTTGCTGCCATAGCTCCCACATCGAAGGAGCGTGCGAAGCCGGGGAGGACGGGTGCTACAAGTCCGTATCCTAGCGCGATGAGAAAGGAGGCAGCGATGAGTACTTTGATTTGGGTGGGTACTTTGGTGTTTTCTTGTGCTGGGTGAGGGGAGCCTTGGATGTGAACACTTCGACGGATTGATTCTGGAATGACCGGGATGGCTCCGGTGTCCATGGAGGGGGTGGGGATATGTTTGCTCATCTTGCTTTCGCCAGTCTTAGATTTTCTCAAAGTATTATAGCTCACACCTCTGAGCGCTATAATATGCAGAACTGCATTCTACCGGTGGGTGCGGGGGCTGTATAGCGGTGCAGAATGTGGCAAGCTAGAGGTGTGAATGATTCTTTAACTCTGATTGTCTATATTCTGCTGGGTCTTCTCATCCTGGGCGGTGTTCTAGCCGTCCTCCTGCGCGGTCCTAAGGCACCTAAAGGTGGCTATGGGACGACCCGCGACGCCGACGATATCCCGGTCACCGACTCCGGTGAACCGGTCACCTCGATTGAGAAGCCTGCTTCTGCTCAGGGCCGTCTGGTGCGTTTGCGCGCCCGCCTGTCCAAGTCCAATAACCTACTGGGTAAGGGTCTGCTGGCTCTGCTGTCCCGCGACAAGATTGACCAGGAGGTCTGGGACGAAGTTGAAGAAACCCTTCTCTTGGCTGATCTGGGTTCTGAGCCTTCTACCCGCCTGGTGGAGGCCCTCCAAGAGCGTGTGCGTGTTGAGGGTACCGAGAACCCCGCCCATGTTAAGCAGATGCTCCGCGAAGAGCTCCTGAAAATCGTGGGGGAGGACACCGACCGTTCCCTCAACCTTGAGGGTGTTGACGGTAACCCCGGCCTGGTGCTTGTGGTGGGTGTCAACGGTGTGGGTAAGACTACGACCGTTGGCAAGCTGGCTCGTGTGATGGTTGCTGAGGACAAGAACCTGCTTCTGGGCGCTGCCGATACCTTCCGCGCCGCCGCTGCTGACCAGCTTCAAACCTGGGGCGACAGGGTAGGTGTGGATACCGTGCGCTCAGAAAAAGACGGTGCTGACCCTGCCTCCGTTGCTTTTGAGGCTATCCGTCAGGGCAAAGCTCGTGGTGTAGATACGGTCATGATTGACACGGCTGGCCGCCTGCAGAATAAGGCCGGCCTGATGGATCAGCTGGGCAAGATTAAGCGTGTGGTCCAGAAAGAAGCTCCCGTGACCGAGGTGCTCCTGGTTATTGATGCTACAACCGGCCAGAACGGCATGATTCAGGCCAAAGTCTTCTCCGAGGTTGTGCAGATTACCGGTATCGTGCTGACCAAGCTGGACGGTTCCGCTAAGGGCGGCATTGTGGTGGCTATCCAGGAAGAACTGGGCGTGCCGGTCAAGCTGATTGGCCTGGGTGAAGGCCCGGATGACCTGGCTCCTTTTGAGCCCGGTGCTTTCGTGGACGCCCTGCTCGACTAAGCAGTATGAGCTTTGAACCCGCGTATTTTCCTTACAAGCAGCTGTGGGGGAGGGTACGCGGGTTTTCTCTGCCCGTTTATGTCTTGTGTGTGGGAGGGGGCGAGACAACACCAAAGCCAGCTGCGAGAGGACTACCCGCCTACCTGCTAGAGTGTGGAGCGCCAAGGCGAGATAGCAGAGATAACCGACAATAGCCGGCCCGATGAAAGAGAGAAACATGGCAGCAGATATCAGCATGATTGAACCGACAGTAAGGAGCTTGCGCGAGTACTTTGCAAGCGGAGCCACCAAGCCGCGCATTTGGCGGCAGGAACAGCTTGAGGCCCTCCGCGCTCTGGTAGCAGAGAACACCCGGGAGCTTCTAGGTGCTCTATACGCTGACCTGCACAAGTCGGCTACTGAGGCTCAGATGACCGAAATTGGTATCACGCTGGATGCTATTGATCACAGCCTCAAGAACCTGGCGCGATGGACAGCGCCCCGCCGCCTGCCGCTGCCCCTGACCTTGGCCCCCGGCAAGGCAGCTACCGTGCGTGAACCTCTTGGTACGGTACTGATTATTGCTCCCTGGAACTACCCGGTTCAGCTCCTGCTAGTGCCCCTGGTGGGTGCCTTGGCCGCGGGGAATACCGTGGTGCTCAAACCCAGTGAAGTCACGCCAACCGTTTCTTCTCTGATTGCGCGGTTGGTTCCTAACTACCTGGACTCTCAGGCGGTAAGGGTCATTGAGGGTGGGGTAGAAGAAACCACCCAAGTTCTGGCCCAGCGCTATGATCACATTTTTTATACCGGCAACGGTCAGGTGGGGCGTGTGGTGGCACGAGCCGCAGCCGAGCATCTGACCCCCATCACCTTGGAACTGGGTGGTAAATCCCCAACCCTTGTAGAGCCAGGTATCGACCTGGTAACTGCCGCCCGGCGTATCGTCTGGGCCAAGTTCATCAACGCCGGTCAAACCTGTGTAGCTCCTGACTACCTGCTGGCTATCGACGGGGTTGAGAAAGACCTAGTCCCGGAGCTGCAGGCAGCTATTACCGAAATGTTCGGCCAAAACCCCCAGCAGTCACCAGACTACGGCCGCATGGTCAACGACCGCCATTTTCAGCGGGTCAGTGGATACCTGGATGACGGTGAGATTCTGCAGGGCGGTCGCATCGATGCCGCAGAGAAATACATTGAACCGACCTTGCTCAAACCAGCCTCGCTCAAAGCCCCGGTGATGACCCAGGAAATCTTTGGGCCGCTGCTGCCTATTGTGACCGTGGCTAGCCTGGACGAAGCCATCGACTTTATCAATGAACGCGACAAACCCCTGGCCCTCTACGGCTTTGTTCAGCCCCAGAACCAACAGCGGCTGGTAGCAGAGACCTCCAGCGGTGGCCTGGTCTTTGGCGCAGGTCTGGTTCACCTCTCACCGCACAACTGGCAGTTCGGCGGGGTAGGTGAGTCCGGCATGGGGGCCTATCATGGCGAAAAAAGCGTGGAAATTTTTAGCCACGAAAAAACTGTGTTCATAAAGCCTCTCACCCCGGATACCCTGCGCTTGATTTACCCGCCCTACACCGGCCTCAAAGGGAAACTTCTGGGCAGAATCATTTAGCTGACGGAAAAGCAACACAGTGAGCCGATAGCCTATGGTGGCTGGTGGGGACCCTAGCAGGGTGGCCGTTAGACTGGTAGATATGAAACTAGTTTCCTGGAATGTTGATTCCCTTAATGCGGCTCTTACCAGCGCATCACCCCGTGCCCAGCTGTCCCGCCATGTTTTTGCCACTCTTTCAGAGCTGGCTCCGGACGTGCTGGCTATTCAAGAAACCAAGCTCCCGGTCAAGGGCCCCACCAAAAAACATTTGGAGGTGCTTGATGGCTACTTCCCGGGCTACAAGGTGGCCTGGGTGTCCTCCGATGAGCCTGCCCGCAAGGGCTACGCCGGGACCATGTTCCTCTACCGCCCCGAACTGGAACCGGTTGTCACCTACCCCCGCCTTGACGCGCCGACCACCATGGACTCCGAGGGGCGTATGATTACCCTCGAATTCGAAAACTGCTACATCACCCAGGTCTACACACCCAACGCCTCCGAGGGGTTGCGTCGCCTGGAGGACCGTCAGGTCTGGGATCGTCTTTATGCTGACTACCTGGCAACCCTGGACGCCAGCAAGCCGGTCCTAGCGACCGGTGACTTCAATGTTGCCCACACCGAAATTGACCTGGCTAATCCTAAGTCCAACCGCCGCTCACCCGGCTTTACCGATGAGGAACGCGAGGGCTTCACCCACCTACTTTCACGTGGGTTTACCGATACCTTCCGCCACCTGCACGGCGACGTGACCGGTGCCTACACCTGGTGGGCCCAGCGCTCTAAAACATCCAAGATTAACAACACCGGTTGGCGGATTGACTACTGGCTGGTCAGTGACCGCGTGGCCGATAAGGTCACCACATCGGAGACGGTCGATTCAGGACCCCGCCAGGATCACACTCCGATTCTGCTAGAAATTGACCTGTAGGCCCTAAAAACAACAATGTGCCGTCACGATTTATCTGCATTTACCAGCCTGTTCGTGACGGTGATCAGAGTCGTCGACGATACAATGAGGGCGACAATAAACGTATTCAGCTTCCACGAGGTTCCCCTTTGACTCAGACAACAAAAGCATATCTAGACGAGTATGTTAAAGCCGTTAAACAAAACCTAGCAACTGGCATAGGGGAGCCTGAAGCGCAGCTCACAACACCTGCCGCGGTTCTTATCCAAAATGTAGGGACAAGTTCAATATCCGGAGTGGGTACTGTAGTAACAGTTCGGGAAACTCGCCTAGATGGGGGCGATGCACGTCCTGATTTTGGCGTTGTTGTGGACGGCCTACTTACGGGCCATGTTGAGTTAAAGAAACCAGGAACTTCGCTAGACCCAGTGAGCTTTGATAAGCGTAATAAAGAACAATGGAGAAAGCTAAGGCGTTTGCCAAATCTTCTCTATACCAATGGCTCTGAATGGTATCTGTATTCATTTGGTGAGCTAGTTGCCCAGGCAACTATTCATCTCTATGCGGTTACTCCAGATGAAGCAATCTACCAGTTTGAGCGACTCTTAAGGACTTTTTTGGCCTGGGAACCGCTACCGGTTACTAAGGCGAGTTCTTTGGTGGAGCGCATGGGGCAGCTCGCAGCTCTGCTTCGCGAGGAGATACTGGTCCAACTCAAGGAACAGCGTAAGGCCAAGAACAATAATCCCAGGGTTGCCTTAGCTGATTTGTACCTTTTAGGTTTGAAAGATGACTGGCGTAGCGTTCTCTACCCTGGTGCCACTGATGAAGAATTCGCGGATGGTTTCGCACAGACCGTAGTATTCTCTCTGATTATTGCCGTATCTGAAGGCCTTGAGGTCAATGTTCAATCTCTCAACGCTGTGTCACGTGATTTGCGCGGTAATCATGGCCTTTTGGGGAGCGCTTTAGGTTTGCTAACTGACTACATAAATGCAGACAGCCCCCTTTATCGGACTTTGACTATTATCACCAGAATGTTTGAGGCCGTTGCCTGGGAGGAGATTTCTCAGGGGAAAGAGGACGTTTACCTCCACCTTTACGAGCATTTCTTGAGCGTTTATGATCCTGAGCTACGCAAGAAAACGGGTAGTTACTATACGCCTGTTGAAGTTGTGGACTCTATGGTTCGGCTGACTGATGAAGCTCTCCGTGGTTTCTTAGGGAAAGATATGGGGCTAGCATCGGATGGGGTAGCTGTAATTGACCCGGCGATGGGTACAGGTACGTATCCGCTGTCAGTTTTGCGCTCTGTTGCTGCTAATCCCGACTTGTTAGGCCCTGGGGAAGCTGCTGACCGCGTCAGCGCAATGGCTGAGAACCTTTACGGTTTTGAGCTACAGTCTGGTTCATTTGCGGTGGCAGAACTCCGTATTAGTCAGACAATTGAGCAGCTTGGTGGCACGATCCCAGACGAGGGGTTAAATCTATATGTCACGGATACTTTGGAAGACCCTACTGCCACCTCGAATAAGCGTATGAGCTATAACCTACAGGTGATTGCCCAGCAACGGATTTTAGCGAACAAGGTTAAAGCTGAAACCCCGATTCAGGTGTGCATAGGTAACCCGCCTTATAAAGATAAATCTGAGGGATTGGGGGGATGGATAGAGTCGGGTAACATCGATTCAGGGGTCCCTCTTGCTGACTTCCGTAAGGAGGGCAATGGGCGTTTTGAATATGTCCTGAAAAATCTCTATGTTTACTTTTGGCGGTGGGCCTTCTGGAAGGTCTTTGAATCTGCTGAGACAGCGGATGCAGGGGTGGTTTGTTTCATTACAGCAGATGGCTATCTGCGTGGCCCAGGTTTTTCGGGTATGCGTGAGTACATTCGCCGTAAGACCAGTCGAGGCTGGATTATTAACGTAACTCCTGAAGGGCGTACACCACCGGCTAAGAACGCCATATTCAATATTGAGACTCCTGTGACCATTGCGCTCTTTGTAAGAGAACCGGGAACCTCCGAGGATACCCCAGCTGATATCCGTTACATTGCTCTGGGGGGAACTCGAGAACATAAATTCAAGCAACTAGAGTCTCTGACTCTCAAGAGTGAGCGTTTCGAGCCAGTTCGTGAGGGCTGGGGGGATAAGTTCACGCCTAAGCCGACAAGTGATTGGGATAGCTACCCGGCTATTTCCGACCTCTTTCTATGGCAAAGCCCAGGTGTTAAGCCTAATAAGACTTGGGTCTATGCGCCATCAGCCACGGTATTAGAAACCCGCTGGACGCACCTTGTCTCCGAGGAAAACCTTGAACTCAAAAAAGAGATGTTCAAGGAAACTTCCAGTACATCCCTTCAGAAGTCCTGTAAGCCATTACCCGGTTCAGATACTGAGCAAAATACAACTATAACTATCAATGAATTGGATTGGCTGAGTCAACCGACAACAATTCCGATAGCCTATAGGTCATTTGACAGACAATATTTGATTGCTGATTCTCGGGCAATAGAACGTCCCCGTAAAGAACTATGGGCAGCACGCATTCCCGGCCAGATTTTTGTGGTGGAACAACATGCTCGTTTCCCAGAATCTGGCCCCGGATTGTATTTTGATTCGCTGATACCGGACATGAACCATTTCAATAATCGAGGTGGGCGTGTCCACCCCCTTTATCACCCGGATGGTAGTGCCAACCTTATTGAAGGTATCCTCTCCTCGCTCACTGATAGACTCGGATTAGAGGTCACTGAAGAAGATATCGTGTTTTACCTAGCTGGGATTACTGGACACTCTGGTTACGTTCGAACCTTTGATGAAGAACTGCAAGAAGCTGGTATCCGTGTTCCGGTTACGGCTGACCCCGAGCTGTGGACTAACCTAGTGAAACTAGGCCGTAATATCGTCTGGCTCCATACCTATGGAGAAGTCGGTGAACCTATTCCAGGGATATCGAGAATCAGAGATGCAGGTGATGGGTACAGCCTGCCAATCTATGAGAAGGCCATGGGCCGTGATATGCCAGAGGATAAGCCGACATGGGAGCCCTCTATCACCATCGGCGAGCATTCCTACGAAAGAGTAGTGTGCTTTGGTAACGCAATCTGGTCTGGCGTTGATCGCCGTGTCTTTGATTACGCAGTGGGTGGAAACAACGTGATTGGCTCATGGGCGGGATATAGGCTCAAAAGCCCTAATGGTAAACGTACCTCTCCCCTGAACAATATTGTTCAAGAGTCATGGCCTCGGGAGTGGTCGGAAGAGTTTAACGAGCTTCTCGCTGTTCTTACTCATCTTATATACCTTGAAGACCAGCAACAGACTCTGTTGGAAGCTGTCTTGACCGGTCCGCTCATTTCTCTTGAGGAATTTGAGAAAGCTGGGGTAATCTTCCCTCAGACTAGCCGAAGTCGTAAGCCCAAGATGCCCAGCTAACAAAGTTAGGTAATTTATATAGGTCCTCTAACTGGGGTGGATGTGTCCACCCCAGTTGTTCTTTATCGGGCAGATGTATCTATTCTTCGACCAATAGTCTGTACCTGAACCCTGCTAGAACGGGTCCTGATGCGTTATTCTTAATAGCTGACTTACATTTGAGTGGACGCAGTTCCCCTCCTCGAACCCATCCAGCCACGAAAGTAGTGCACAGCTCGTGTTCAATTCACTCTCAGACCGGTTGACAGCAACCTTCAAAAACCTACGCGGTAAAGGCAAGCTCACCGAAGCGGACATCGACGCCACAGTACGCGAAATCCGCCGCGCCCTGTTGGATGCCGACGTCGCCGTGCCCGTGGTACGCGAGTTCACCGCCCACGTCAAAGAACGTGCCCTGGGCGCGGAGGTCTCTGAAGCTCTCAACCCCAGCCAGCAGATCGTCAAGATCGTTAACGAAGAGCTGGTCAATATCCTGGGCGGGCAGACCCGCCGCATTAACATGGCCAAGACCGGCCCGACTATCATCATGCTGGCTGGTTTGCAGGGTGCCGGCAAGACCACCCTGGCCGGTAAGCTCTCGCACTGGCTCAAGAAGCAGGGGCACACCCCCATGCTGGTTGCTTCTGACCTTCAGCGCCCCAACGCCGTCAACCAGCTCAAGGTAGTTGGTGAACGCGCTGGCGTTCCCGTCTACGCACCGCACCCCGGTGTCACCAGTGAATTTGACGCTCCCACCGGCGACCCCGTTCAGGTGGCCCGTGACGGTGTGGCTGAGGCCCGCGCCAAGCTCCACGACGTAGTCATTGTCGATACCGCAGGTCGTTTGGGCCTTGATGCCGAGCTGATGGCACAGGCCCGCAATATCCGCGATGCCATCGAGCCCCACGAAGTTCTCTTCGTCATTGACGCCATGATTGGTCAGGATGCCGTGAACACCGCCAACGCCTTCAACGAGGGCGTGGACTTTACCGGCGTTGTCCTCTCCAAGCTCGATGGCGATGCCCGCGGTGGTGCTGCCCTCTCCGTTGCTTCGGTGACCGGCAAGCCGATTATGTTCGCTTCAACCGGTGAGAACGTCAGCGACTTTGAGCAGTTCCACCCGGACCGTATGGCCAGCCGTATCTTGGACATGGGCGATGTGCTCACCCTGATTGAGCAGGCTGAGCAGACCTGGGACAAGGCCGAAGCTGACCGCATGGCCAAGAAGTTCGTGGACCAGGAAGACTTCACCTTTGAGGACTTCCTCGCTCAGATGCAGCAGATTCGCAAGATGGGCTCCATGAAGAAACTGCTGATGATGATGCCCGGTGCGGCTCAGATTCGCCAGCAGCTGGAGAACTTTGACGAGAAGGAAATTGACCGGGTTGAGGCAATCGTCAGGTCAATGACCCCGCACGAGCGTGTCGCTCCCAAGATTATTAACGGTTCGCGCCGTGCCCGTATCGCGAAGGGTGCCGGTGTGAGCGTGACCGAGGTGAACCTGCTCATGGAGCGTTTCGCCCAGGCTCAGAAGATGATGAAGAAGTTGGCCAGTGGCAATATGGCCGGTATGCCCGGTGGCATGCAGATGCCGGGTATGGCCGCCGCTGGTGGCGCTGCCCGCAAGGGTAAGGGTAAGGGCAAGAAGTCTAAGGCTCGTTCCGGTAATCCCGCCAAGCGTGCCGCCCAGGAACAGGCCGCCGCTCAGAAGCAGAGCGCGGCAGGCTCAGCCTTTGGCCAGCAGAAGCAGGACTTTGATATGTCCGAGATGAACCTGCCTAAGGGCTTCGAGAAATTCCTTAAGTAGGGCGTGATTAGGTGACAGCCCGGGATTGGTGAGCGGGCGGGGCGGTCCTAGTGACTGGCCCGCCCGCTTCTTATCTTCTAGTGCTCCTATTCTGCTGAGAGAGTGCAAGGGGACACCCTGCTGTTGAGTGCCCTGTGACAGATGTACATTGGGTAGTGACACCTATTTGGGTGTAGGCCTGCACGCTGGGCACAGCACTGTATTTATGAACCGAGGGAAGACTGACATGCTTGATTCTTACCTGCCTGAAGATGAGCTCAAAGCCTTTATTGCTACATTGCCTACCCGACGTCTGGCCGCCGGTGCTCTGATTCGTGATACTCAGGGACGCATGCTGGCAGTTAAGCCCAACTACAAGGACGGCTGGACTGTGCCCGGTGGAACGGTTGAAGCTGGTGAAGCACCTCAGGAGGGCTGCTTCCGCGAGGTCGCTGAAGAAGTGGGCTTGGACTTAGAACCTGGCCGCCTTCTGGTGATCTTTCACGGCTTAGCGATGGGTATCTGGGGCGACTCAACCTACTACATTTACGATGCAGGGGTAGTGCCCGAGGGTGCCGAAATCACCCTGCAAGAAGAAGAACTGGTGGGCTATGAGTGGGTTGCGCCGGAGGACCTGGACCGCTATTTTGGTGCCCGCCACGCCCACCGCCTTCGCCAAGCCTACCGGGCTTTAGACACCGGTGCTGTCTACGAGTTTTCAAGCACCGCCCGCTAGAACCACCTACCGCCCTGACCCCTCTGATAAGGGGCGCTCATCTTTCAAGGAAAAGGCTTTATGACATTCCCCCTGGACGAACCCGAGCACAATCCCTTGCCCCCTGCTAATGGCGAACAGGTGGAAGCTGGCACCGTGTGGGTTCGTATGAGATTATCGGTTGTTGATGATCCCAAGGACTGGCCGGCAGCCCTTGCCCTTACCCCGGACCAGGCCGATAGCACCGAACCGGGTAGCAAGGAGAGTCGGGCTGTTTCGGAAGAAGAAATCAAGCGCCAGGTGCGTGAACAGCTAGCGAATATCATCGACTTGATCCAGTATCAGGCCACTGTGAACGTGCAGGCCGCAGGGGGGCATACTGAGCCTATGAGCGTTGAAGACCTGCGGATGGTGGACGAGCTGGTGGCAGACCCCCAGAAATTTGATGAGCTGATTCAGCGCATTGTGGACGAGGGCACTCAGAGCAATAGCTCCTCGCAGGTGCAGGCTGAGGCAGAAACCGAAGAGACTAGCCAAGCTCCCGAAACGGATTCAGCCCAAGAGGGCCGGGTTGTTCTCACAGAGAGTGAATCTGCCCCTTTTGAGACTGACTCCCACTGGGACTTTGCCCTTGACCTTCCAGCTTTCCTAGCCGCACGCTCCGAAGCCACCGTCTATGAGATGCAGGGTGGCCGCGCTCAGCTCTACATTCTGTGCGAGCAGAGCCAAGCTGGGGGAGCGCTGGGCACTGTACAGACCAACGAAGAGGGTGAACTGTTCGCGGGGGTTGCCCTGAAGACCTTTGTGGATCAACTAACCGCCAGCTTCCCCGCTGGGCGTGTTCAGTGGGTGCTCGATGGTAGCGATTTCCTACACACCGCCAATTTTTCTGATGGGCTTGATCGGCTCGACCTTGACCCTGCTGGCCGGTGTGCCGCTTTGGTAGAGCTGCCCATGAGTGGCCTGCCCGGCTATATGCGCCCCGAGATCATAGCCGGTGAGGTTCAAGCGGCCCCTGCTGATAAGGGCTGGTCGCTGCTCCAGGCAGACAGCCTGACCCTAAGCCGTCTGATACAGACCATGAACGTACCGGCTATCGTTGCCGAAAAAACATTCTTTGCCCACAACCTCAGCTTTGTTTTACCCTCTCAGAGTGCCCAGGGGCCTGCTGAAGGGTCCGTAACCGACTGGGTCAACCGCGCCCTGGGGGCACCTGATAATGCTCGCCTGGGGGCAGTCCTGACCTTTAGCTGGTCGGGCATAGCCAAACGCGGTACCGTGAGCTTGCCCTTTGAAAGCCCCCTTGGAGACATGCTCTGGTCCCTGCCGGGGCGCCTACCCAACCCGCACCAGGACATCGTGACCGGCGATAACCTGGACCAGCTCATCTGGCTCTACGGCCTGGATGAGCAGGCGAGCAGACGACTGACCAACTATGTCATGGATGGTGCCAGCGCCGAAGGTTTAGAATCTGCCCTGCACGCGCTGGAACTGCCTGATGAACTCCTTAAAGTTATCGATGGCTCCGTGCTCCTTGCCGACTTTGTAGGCTATCGGGAATTTAGCCCGCAGATGAGCGGCCTGGACCGGCTCAAGGAGAGCGTCACTGCCTACCCCAACGGTACTGATAGGCTCAGCGCTGTGTCCCGTGAGCTGATTCAGCGGCCCTGGCTAGCGGCAGCAGATGGCTTTGCTCAATTGGGTGCTTCCGGCCTGCTGGCTGTGTGGGCTACCCGCCGTCTTCTCAAGGGCCAGCCTGCCCGCGGTGCCGCTGTTAGCGCAGCGGCGCTGGGGGCAAGCGGAGCCGCAGAGCTGGTCCTTGCTCGTGCTTATAGCTGGCTTCACCAGGTCCACCCCCCTGCTGCGGAGCAGGGGCATGCGCCGCCTACCTCAATTCTTGATGAGCTACAAGCTCAGAAAGAAGAAGCTGAGCAGAAAAATCCTCATCCGCTTGACCTCAAGAGTCTGAAAACTTTGAGCCGCAGAGCCTTTACAGGCCTGGGGGCAAAAGCTAGGAGGGCTGGCCAGAAGTATCTTGGGCCTAGGTCCGAATAAAACCAGACCGGGGTTTGTGGCCTGGTGTCTAGTTCACTTCTTCTAAGGGCACCTAGAACTGGGTCATATATCCCCCGGATGGGGGAGTTTGAAGGGCTAGCAGGCTTGATAGGGTGGGCGGGTGAAAAGACTTTTCCTGCCTACCATGAGCACCTGGAACCGTATCGATCCTGACTGGGAGCGGCCCACCCCGCCAAGGGCTAGCCTGCGGCGCGATATCTGGGCCTGGGTCCTTATTTTAGCTATCAGCCTGCTCTACAATGCCGGCTTACACAGCAGTGGGCTCTACAGCAGTGACCCAGAGCAAACGGTCAAGAGCTATTATGTTGTTGCCGCCTTGACCCTGCCGCTGATGACCCGGCGGCGTTACCCCATAGCAACCCTGCTGGTAGCTACCGCCATATTTTTCGGTATGAGTAGCTTTTCCCAGCTTGCAGTCTCTACACTCAGCTCTCAGTTATGCTACTTTACTGTGCTTTACACAGCAGTGGCTTGGGCTAAAAACCGGGCTATGCTGTGGATTGCTTACGCCTTAGTCTGCCTTTCAGTTTTTCTGTGGATTATCGCTATCTGGCTGACCTTGGGTTCTGCTTTTAACCTCTTTGGGATTGAGAACTACAGCGGGGGGCTCTTTAGTCGCCCTACAGCCTCTTATATAGTAATGACCTTAGTCAATATCTCTTACTTCGGCCTGGCTGGTGCCCTGGGGCGTACTGCCTGGAAGGAGGCCTATCAGCGTCATATTCTGGCCCAGCAGGCCGACCAGCTTGAGGCTCAGGCCGTTCAGATAGCCCAGGATGCAGTTCATAAGGACAGGTTGCGCATAGCCCGGGAGCTTCACGACTCGGTGGGCCATCATGTCTCGTCCATAGGAGTTCAGGCTGCTGCGGCAGACCGAGCCCTCAGGAAAAAACCTGAGCTAGCTACAGTACCACTACGGAATATTGAAAAGCTGGCCCGTTCATCGGTGGCAGAGATGAAGAACCTCATTCGGATTTTGAGAGAGTCAGAGGCTGATCCCGGTAGTACTGCCAAGGAACCCCAAGTAGCTGATATTCCGGCCCTGGCCCACAGTATGCAAGAAAGTGGCATTGAAACTGTGATACAGGTAGATACCCAGAGCCTGGAAAAAATAGAGGGCCTCCACCAGGGCACCCAGCTCTCCATCTACCGTATGGCCCAGGAGGCCCTAACAAACGTTCGTAAACATTCATCGGCTCGGTCGGTGATCCTGGCTCTGCGTACCGGCGGTCAAGGGGAGAAGACCTGGGCGGAGCTTGAAGTCACCGATGACGGTACTTTGACAGAAAACAGCCAGGCTAGGCCAAGGGCTGGGTACGGACTTCAGGGCATCAGGGAAAGAGCCGCCGCTCTCGGCGGTAGCGCCCAGATTGGCCCTCGCACAGGAGCCGAGGGCTGGAGGGTACTCGTTCGGTTCCCCGTCCATTTTGAAGACTACCAGGAAGAAAAGTAACCATGAGCATTCGAGTTCTTCTGGCCGATGACCAAGAACTGGTTCGGAGCGGCTTCTCGCTGATTCTCTCTATGGAAGAGGATATGGAGGTCGTTGGCCAAGCGGGTAACGGACAGGACGCGATAGCCCTGACCGGGCAGACTCGGCCTGATGTCATTCTGATGGACGTTCAGATGCCGGTCATGGACGGTATCGAAGCCACCGCGCGTATCCGCCAAGATTACCCCGAAACCGCCGTCCTGATTCTGACCACCTTTGATCGGGAGGACTACCTCTTTGCGGCTCTCGAAGCCGGAGCCAGTGGCTTCCTGCTCAAAACATCCGATGCCGATGACCTGGTCGATGCTATCCGTAAGGTAGCCAGCGGCCTGGCCCTGCTCTCACCCGAGATGACCCTGCCACTCATCGCCCGGTTCGTGCAATCCACCTCTCGGGGGAAGGAAAACAAGCAGGGGAGCGGGCCTGAGCTGAGCCCTGAGGATGCCTTTGCTCTGAGCTCTCTGACCCCGCGCGAGAAAGAGACCCTCGAACTGCTGGCAGGGGGCATGACCAACGCCGAGATAGCCTCAAGCCTGTTCCTGGGAGCCGCTACTGTCAAAACCCATGTCTCTAACATCTTGGCTAAGACCCACAGCAGGGACAGAGTCGGGGCGGTTATCTTTGCCCACCGCGTAGGGCTGGTCAGCTGATCCACCCCACACAACTCCCCCGAGAGGTTCCCCCTCCCGGGGGAGTTCTTTATGCTGGCCCAAACCTAGAGTGATAGATAGAAACAAAACCACATACTGGGGCAAGCACAGCAGCTAGCCCTACCTCCCCAGGAGAAAGACCGTGATGCAAGCTAACAGAATTGAGGTGCAAGGTCTGACCAAGACCTACGGCACCAAGACCGTTGTTGATCAGGTGAGCTTTACCGTAGAACCCGGGAGCATGACTGGATTCCTTGGCGCTAACGGTGCAGGTAAAACCACCACTATGCGTATGATCATGGGCCTGCTCGAACCCACCGCAGGTTCAATCCGCTACCGGGGTCGAGAGATTACCTCCGCCGACCGTGCCAGCTTTGGCTACATGCCCGAAGAACGCGGCCTCTACCCCAAACAGCCCATCCTGGCCCAGCTCACCTACCTGGGCCAGCTCCGCGGAATGAGCGCAAGCAGCGCCAAAAGCCTTGCCGCTGAGCACCTGAGCGAACTGGGGCTGGGGGAGCGACTCAACGACAAGCTCGAAGCCCTTTCCCTGGGCAACCAGCAACGAGTCCAGATTGTAGCCTCGATCCTGCATAACCCCAGCGCCCTGATCCTGGACGAGCCCTTCTCTGGCCTAGATCCTCAAGCCGTCGATACCATGGTCGCTATGCTCCGCTCGCTCATGCGACAGGGTGTCCCCGTTCTCTTCTCCTCCCACCAGCTTGATTTGGTCGAACGCCTCTGCGACTCCGTGGTTATCCTGCACCAGGGCAGTATCCCTGCCGCAGGCAAAGCCAAAGACCTCCGTCAGGCCGGTGCACCTCGGTTCATCTACAAGGGCGGCCAAGATGCCGCCTGGTTGCGTGAATTCCCCGGCCTCAAGGTCCTGGACGTTGCCGGAACCCAAGCCATCCTAGAAATCGAACCCGGCGCCGACCTGCATGCCACTCGCACCGCCCTCCTCCGCCAGGGCATCGAACACGACATGCACGAATTCTCCCGTCAGCTACCCACTCTTGGCGATATCTACCGGAAGGTAACCCAGCAATGAGCACTACGATTAATCAGCCCAAAAACGCCTGGCAGATTGTGGCCACACGGGAGGTCATGGTCAAGCTCAAAGACAAGAGCTTTGTCGGTAGTACTATTTTCACAGTATTAATCGTGCTAGCGAGTATCCTTATTCCCTACTTCCTCAACTCCGGCGGCAAAGAATACACCCTAGCCACCACTGACAGCCGAGGCAGCTCCTTCGTCACCGTAGCTGATGCCACCAGTGACCAAGACACCAGCTTCACCGCTACCCAAGTAGCCGATGCCGATGCCGCCCGCGCCCTGGTCAAAGACGGCGATGCTGATGCCTATCTAGCACCCACCGATAGTGGCTGGGAGCTGGTTTTTGACAGCGAGCCCGATAAGAGCCTGTTCAACGATATGAGCGAGGCCATTACCTCCACCGTCACCGCCCAAAACGCAGCAGCCCAGGGCATAGACCTAGAGGCCCTCAGTGCTGGAACTAAGGTGACGAGTAGCTCTATCTCCGGTAACGATAACACCGCCCTAGCCTTCCTGGTGGCTTTTGTCTTTGCCATGCTCTTTTATATGAGTACTGTGCTTTTTGGTGTTGCCATCGCTAATAGCGTTGTGGAAGAAAAACAGAATCGCATCGTAGAAATCATCGCTACCGCCGTCCCCCTAAGGCAGGTGCTAGCAGGCAAGGTAGTGGGCAATTTGATCCTGGCTATCCTGCAGGTTGCTGCTTACGCAATCGTTGCCCTGATCGGTTTACAGGTTACCGGAGCTGCCGCTGAGTTTGGCTGGATCCTACCTTCGGCAGGCTGGTTTGCTGTCTTCTATATTGCCGGCTTCACTGCTATTGCAACTATCTGGGCGGCTGTGGGGGCTATGGCGGCCCGTACCGAAGATATAGCCAACCTGGCTAGCCCCGTCACTATGGTTTTGTTAGCCGCCCTCTTTGGCGGAGTTTATGCTTCGGGTACCATCCTGAAAATAGTATCCTTTGTGCCGGTGCTGTCTTCCATCGCTATGCCCCGCCGTCTACTGACGGAAGAAGTGGCCCTGTGGGAGCCACTGGCCGCATTGGGCCTTACCCTGCTGGCGGCAGCCCTGTTGACCCGCCTGGGTGCCCGAATCTATCACTCCAATATCATGCGCGGCGGTGGCTCGGTCAGCTGGAGGCAGGCAGTCAAAAAGTAAACCTGCTCCCTGCACGCTCGCGGCTGAGCCTGCCGACCTCCCCTGACCGCCAGAGCCGAGCCAGTCGGCGGGCACAGCCTCATAGGCATTAGACACAACACACCGCTTTTAGGTGGCTAAAGCCTAGCTTAAGTGGGAACAAGCTGGCATACTTGACGGGTACTCGATTTTCCCCGGCCCCTCTCATCCGGGGGAGGTTGTGTCCGCAGAGGAGCTTGGTCAGGCCCGCCCCACGAGCCAGGACCAGTTCTTCGAACACTGATAGAAAACAGGAGAAACCACTACAGTGGCTGTTAAAATTCGTCTCAAGCGTTTCGGTAAAATCCGCGATCCCCGCTACCGTGTTGTAGTAGCTGACTCACGCACCAAGCGTGACGGTAAGGCTATCGAGGAAATCGGTATTTACCACCCGACCGAGAACCCCTCACGCATCGAAATCAACTCAGAGCGTGCCCAGTACTGGCTGTCAGTTGGCGCCCAGCCCACCGAGCAGGTAGCTGCTCTGCTGAAGCTAACCGGCGACCTGGCTGCTGCCAAGGGCGAAAAGGCTGAAAACCAGGTCAAGCCTGTTGACGCTAAGCCTGAGTTCGTTGTTCCCGAGAAGGGCTCGGTCATCCTGCCCGAGGCTATCACCCCCAAGGGTGAGGACAAGGCTGAGGAAGCTCCCGCTGAAGAGGCTACTGAAGAAGCCGCTTCTGAGGAAGCAGCAGAGTAATCATGTTGGCTGACGCTCTCGAACACCTGGTTCGGGGTATCGTCGATAACCCAGAGGACGTGAAGGTTCGGGCTAAGACCGGTCGGCGCGGTGAAACTCTGGAAGTCAGCGTCCACCCCGATGATCTGGGTCGCGTGATTGGCCGTTCTGGCCGAACCGCCAGGAGCATCCGCACCGTGGTCAACGCCATTAATGATGGTGACCGTCTTAGGGTAGATGTCATCGAGACCGATCGACGACGCTAACTGAATACTTGAAGAAGCCCCGCTCCGGGAAACCGGCGCGGGGCTTTTGCCTGCCCCGGTGCGTTTTGTGCCCGCACCATTGCGCTACCGGTAGAGTGTAAGAACAAGAACACCCCTCATCCCCAACCCCTCAAGGAGCCACCCATGCAGGTCCAGGTAGCCCGAATCGGCAAACCCCACGGCATTCGCGGCGAAGTCACCGTCCAGCTTTTCACCGATTCCCCCCAAGAACGCTTCGCCCCCGGCTCCGTCCTCGAGATCGAAAACCACAACCCCGCAACTCCTGCCGGTGCCCTGGCACCGGCAGGTAGCCTGACTGTCAAAAACTCCCGCTGGAACAAAAAAATCCTGGTCGTAGCCTTCCAAGAAATCACAAACCGCAACCAGGCCGAACTCCTACGCGACACCCGCCTCAGCTTCGACTCCACCACCGAAGCGGCAGAAGACGATAGCGAAGGCTACTACGAGCACCAACTCCTGGATCTGCCGGTCTACCTGGCCTCTGACATCAGCGAGGACGGCTACCTACCCCAAGAACCCATCGCCCTAGTCGTGGGCCTGCAGACCATGCCCACCCAGGACATCATGCTCCTTAAAAACACCGCGGACGGCTCCGAGGTCATGATTCCCTTCGTCGAAGAGCTTATTCCAGCTATTGATATTGAAGAGGGGTACGTCATTATCGACCCGCCCGCCGGCTTACTGGAACTCAACAGCAAGACCGAAGAGAGCGAAAACGAGCAGGACGCATAACCCATGCGCTTTGATGTCATTACTATCTTCCCCGAGTACCTTGCGCCCCTGGAACTTTCCCTGCTGGGCAAAGCCCAAGAGACCGGCAAAGTTGAGCTAAACCTCACCAACCTGCGCGACTACGCCACCGACCGGCACAAGACCGTGGACGACACCCCCTACGGCGGGGGAGCAGGCATGGTCATGAAACCCGAACCCTGGGGCCTGGCCCTGGACCAAGCCCTAGCTAACTCCCCGCTTGCTGGCGACTCCCAGCCGCTACTGATCGTTCCTTCCCCGGCCGGGCAGGTCCTCACCCAGCAACTGGCCTACCAGCTGGCCGAAGAAGAGCAACACATTGTCTTTGCGCCCGCCCGCTACGAGGGCATCGACGAGCGGGTACTCAACTGGGCCCAGCAAAGCTTTAGAGTCATGCCGGTATCCATTGGTGACTATGTTCTCTATGGGGGAGAGGTCGCGGTCATGGTCATGATTGAGGCTATTACCCGCCTGATACCCGGTGCTATGGGCAACCCCGAGTCCCTGGACGAAGAATCCCACACAGGCGGCTTGCTTGAATACCCGGTCTACACCAAACCGGCTACCTGGCGGGACCAGCAGGTTCCCTCTATTCTGCTATCTGGCAACCACGGGGCCATCGCCCGCTGGCGGCGCGATGAGCAGATTATCCGCACCTTTGAGCGACGCTACGACATGATAAAGGCCTACCCCCAAGAGGGCTGGGACAAGAAGGACCGTAAGCTCCTGCAAGAACTGCATGCCGCTAAGAAAGCCGCCGAGCAAGCGGCCATTGCATAAGGAGCCCCAGAGCCAAGCAATTAAACTCACACAAGGTCAGCAATCTTTCCCGCCAGCATACTTGGCCAGAGCTAATTTCCTGTGAGATAATTATTTTTTGTGTTCATACTGGGCACGCCCCTGCCGTAGGGGGAAGAGCGACCGCTAACAGTATGAGCCACCCAAGCCCCCAGAGTGGGTGAGGGTGAAACAATCTACTCGTAGACAGCATCGGTCTGGCGCCCCGGCGTCCTCAGACACTGCCTACGATTTATCAGGAATATGTTTGACCTGCGGCAGAGATATTCACGGAGAAATTCAATGCAGACTCTTGACTTCATTGACAACAAGTCACTTCGCACCGACATCCCCGAGTTCGGCCCCGGCGACACCCTCAACGTACACGTCAACATCGTTGAAGGTAACCGCAGCCGTGTCCAGGTCTTCAAGGGCTTCGTTGTTGGTCGCCAGGGTGGCGGCATCCGCGAAACCTTCACCGTTCGTAAGGTTTCCTTCGGTGTTGGCGTAGAGCGTACCTTCCCCGTACACTCTCCCGTCATCGAAAAGATTGAGGTTGTTAGCCGCGGTGACGTCCGTCGCGCCAAGCTCTACTACATGCGTGACCGCCACGGTAAGGCTGCTCGTATCCGCGAGAAGCGCGAAGCCTAAACCGACTAGGTTTCACCTTTATCAATGGATAGCGGCCTCACCGCCGAATCCAGTGAGGCAAGGCGCCAACCCTTTTTACGGGGCTGGCGCCTTGTTGCTACTGCCTCGCTCCTTGCCTTGGCGGTGCTCCTGGTTATTCGGTCTTTCTTTTATGACGTGTACTACATTCCTTCTGCCTCCATGGAACCGACCTATGAGCCCGGGGACCGGCTGATTGTTTCCAAGCAGTCCGGCCATATCGAGCGCGGTAGCGTAGTCGTTTTTGACGGCACCGGTTCTTTTTCCCCCTACCAATCCGGTAGTCCCTGGGTTCGGGATCCGCTGGGAACGGCTGGGCAGTGGCTAGGATTGGTGGGTTCAGATACGGTTTACATCAAGCGGGTGATTGGGGTGGGCGGTGACACCGTTGAATGTTGCGATTCAGAGGGCTACCTTTTGGTGAACGGCCAGCGGCTTGAGGAACCCTACCTGCCCCAGGGGGAGAGTGCTAGTGATGTGTCCTTTAGCGTGCAGGTTCCAGAGGGCAGAATCTGGCTTATGGGAGATAACAGATCTAACTCAGCTGACTCACGGGCGCTTTTGGGGGCACCTGGAGGTGGCATGGTTAGGGTGGACAAGGTGATTGGGTCCCCCGTCTATACCGTCTGGCCTTTGAACAAAATAGGGCCAAGTAGCACCACACCTGACTAAGGTGACCAAGGGCCCCTACCCAAACCGGGCTGGGCCAAGGCCTCCACCGTCCTTGCAGAATCAGCAACTAAACTAAACCAGTAAAGACGTTTTCAGCAGAAGGGTGCATGCTCATGGAGCAGCAGAACTCAGCAAACATTGATGAGACTAGCGACCGCGAGACCGCAAAGGTGAAGAAACCTAAAGGCGGTAAACGCCGCCGCGAAAACAGCGCTCTCAAAGAGTACGCCCTGATTATTCTGTACGCGGTCCTCATCGCTTTCTTGCTCAAAACCTTTGTGGTACGAGGGTTCTTCATCCCCTCCAGCTCTATGGAGGACACTCTCCAGATCAACGACCGAGTCTTTGTGAATGTGGCCGGTGAACTGTTCGGTGAGGCTGAGCGCGGCGATATCGTGGTCTTCAAAGACGCCCAGGGGTGGATGCCTGCGTCTTCTAACTCAAACCCTGTGCGCGATGCCCTAGCCTTTGTGGGCGTGATGCCAGACAGCTCATCCAACTACCTTGTGAAACGCGTTATCGGTGTCGGCGGGGATCACGTTGTGGGTACCCCAGACGGGCGTATTTTTGTCAACGGTGTCAAGATTGACGAAACCTACCTCAAGCCCGGTGTCAAACCGACCGAGGTCGCCTTTGACGTCATTGTCCCCGAACGCTCCTACTTCGTCATGGGCGATAACCGTTCCAATTCGGCTGATTCCCGCTACCACATTGAGACCGGTACAGAGTTCATCAACGATGCTGAGGTGGTTGGTGAGGTATTCGTGGTAGCTTGGCCGCTGTCCAACTTTACTTTCATCAATGGTGCCGATGACGTCTTTTCGCAGGTCCCCGATAGCGAGTAGCCAGTTGGTAGGTACAACAAGGCCAGTTGCTGACCTTTCGGTAGAGTCCTCGCTGTTTGCGCGGGGCCTTACCCTGCTAGCCGGTATGGATGAGGTAGGCCGTGGACCGCTGGCTGGGCCGGTGACGGTGGGGGTAGCTGTCATTAAGGCCGGTGCCCAGCTGAAGGTTGAGGGACTGGTTGATTCCAAGGCACTGAGCGAGAAAAAACGCTTGGCTATGCTCCCCGAGATTCAGCAGTGGGCTGTAACCGCTGTCGGTCATGCATCACCGGCGGAGATTGACGCCCTGGGCATTACCACAGCCTTGCGCTTAGCAGGTCAGCGAGCGCTTGCCCAGGTAGCTGCCGCTGGGGCTTACCCCGATGCTATCTTGTTGGATGGCAAACATAACTGGCTGGCAGACCCGCAGAATGACCTTTTTGCTGAGCTTGACCCAGTCCAGGCACTCTACACTGACCTTGTTGCAGAAGCTTGGAAAGCTGTTCCGGGTACCCAGAACGGTTGGTTCGGGCCGGTCCAGATGGAAGTTAAGGGAGACCTCCGGTGTGCCTCCATTGCTGCCGCCTCAGTGGTAGCCAAGGTCCAACGCGACGGGCTCATGGTAGAGCTTGACCGTACTTATCCGGGCTTTGGATGGGCCAAGAATAAGGGCTATGGTTCTACCACTCACCGGGCCAGGATTAAGGAGGCCGGCCCTACACCGGTCCACCGCCTGAGCTGGTCGCTCCCAGCAACAGCAGATCAGGTGAAAGCCGCATTGCTTGAACGAGAGAAGGAGGATCGATGAGCAGTAACGAAGATTTAGAGAGCTACGAATCAGGTGCCCAGCTTGCCCTCTACGAAGAGTACAAGAATGTCGCTGAGCTCTTTACCTACATAGTGGAAACCGACCGTCGTTTTTACCTGGCTAACCAGGTGCAGGTAAGACCGCGAACCGCAGACGGAGCTATCTATTTTGAGGTTGAGCTTCAGGACGTGTGGGTCTGGGATGTCTTCCGTTCTTCCCGGTTTGTGAAGAATGTGAGGGTCTACTCTGTGCGTGATATCAACGTTGAGGAGCGGGCGGCTGCGGAGGAACTGGTTGTACCTCATTTGACTGATTTGGACCCCGATTTAGGGTAGTGCCTGTCTTGTTCTCATGGCCCCGGTGAGTGAGTTCCCACCGGGGCTTTGCCCTACCCGCGCTACCTACTGCTGGTGGGGTGATTGACTCTCGGGTGTGAGCACCCGAGAGGTCTGCGAGGAAATAGGCCGTCATTCTTTCACCTTTTGGTAGCTGGCTTACCTCTGTATTTGTGCATCTAGGGCGGTTTGAGTCATACACAGCGCTACTTGGGGCGAGGTAGTGGGGGTCTGCTAGGCCATGCTGAGGGTACCTGACCCTCACATGAGAAAGGCCTGGCTATGAGCTTGAGAACCCAGTCCAGTATCGCCAACCACACTAGGGTAGGGCGCTGGGGTGAAGACCTTGCGCTGCTTGTATTGGAACTTAACGGCTATAGCCTGGTGGAACGGAATTGGCGGCCACCGTCTGGCAACCTAGGGAGCTCACCGGTGGGGGAGATCGATTTGGTCATGGTTGATCCCGACATGGATCTGGTTTTTATTGAGGTTAAAACGCGGTCAGGGAGCGGATACGGCCACCCGCTAGAAGCTATTACCCGTGAGAAAGGCAACCGGCTCCGTCAGCTTGCTTATGCCTGGTGTTCGGAGCATACCGGTGATTACCGTTCCCTGCGTATTGATGCTGTTGCGGTGTGCGGCACAGCCGAGGACTTCACTTTTGAGCATGTTAAGGCGGTGCTGTAGCTGTGGCTTTTGCTCGGACGTTCTCAATAGCACTGGTCGGGGTAACAGGCCACCTGGTTGAGGTAGAGGCTGATGTGTCCGCTGCGCTTCCTGGCTTTGTACTGCTGGGTCTCCCCGATAATTCTTTGAATGAGGCTAAGGACAGGGTACGTTCTGCGGCTAAGAATTCCGGGCTTGCCCTGCCGCCGCAGAAGCTCACCGTCAATCTCACTCCGGCGACCCTGCCTAAGCGGGGATCTGCCTTTGACGTTGCCATGCTGGTAGCTGCACTGCAAGCTGTAGGGGAGCTGAAGCCGTCTGGGCAGACTGTCTACCTGGGGGAGGTAGGTCTGGACGGGAGCCTGCGGGAGATACCCGGTATTTTGCCTGCGGTTAAGGCCGCTGTCGATGCGGGGTACCCCAAGGTTGTGGTTCCTGCCGGTAACCAGCAGGAGGCGGCGCTGGTTGCGGGGGCTGAGGTTTACGGCTACAGCTGCCTGGCCGATATCTTTGTGGAGCTGGGTGCTAAGAAGCCTGAAAGTCTCAAACGGCCTCAGCTGACCAGACCCGTGCGAGAGAATGAACAAGAAACCAAGGCTTTACCTCCTGACCTGGCAGATGTTGCTGGTCAAGCCGAAGGCCGGCTGGCACTAGAAATTGCTGCGGCGGGTGGGCACCATCTGCTCCTGAATGGGCCTCCTGGCTCAGGTAAAACCATGCTTGCTGAGCGGCTGACCGGTATTCTGCCGCCGCTGGGTCCCCAAGATGCTATGGAGGTAACGGCAATTCATTCGCTGTGCTCGGGTGGGGCGGCTCGGAGTTCGTTGATGACCCTTCCTCCCTTCGAAGCGCCCCACCACAGCGCCAGCGCTCCCGCAATTCTGGGTGGTGGTGCTGGCATTCCCCGCCCCGGCTGTGTCTCTAAGGCCCACCGCGGGGTCCTCTTCCTGGACGAGGCACCTGAGTTCAAGCGGACAGTTCTTGACTCGCTCCGCCAGCCGCTGGAGAGCGGGGAGATTGTCATCGACCGCGCTGCAGCTTCTGCTCGCTACCCGGCACGTTTTCAGCTGGTAATGGCGGCTAACCCCTGCCCCTGCGGTAACAACGTGGGGCGGGGGCTGGACTGCACCTGTACCAGCAGGGAACGGAGGGCATACTTCGGTAGGCTCTCTGGCCCCTTACTTGATCGTCTTGACGTGCGTATTACCGTCCCTAAGGTGACGGCCGCTGATCTGGCGGCCAGCGGCACTTATGAGAGTTCTGCAAAGGTTCGGGACAGAGTGACACAGGCACGGGCGGCTCAGGCTGAGCGGCTTGCTCCCTACGGGTTGAGCACCAATGCTGAGACGAACGGAAAGATTCTGCGCGGGCCGCTTAAGCTCTCTGCGGCTCTCACCGCGGAGCTATCCCGGTCCATTGACCGGGGGACGCTCACCGCTCGCGGTTATGATCGGGTACTCCGAACCGCCTGGACCCTGGCCGATCTTGACGGGAGCACTAGCCCCACCCAGGACCATCTGGACCTGGCCCTGTATTTTCGCAATCTTGGTATGGAAGGCGGCGCATCATGACTGAGCACCAGGACCTCGAAAATATCCGCCGCGCAAGAGCGGAAATCATGCGGATCAGCGACCCCGAAGATACAGCAACTACCGCCCTGATCGCCCTCTGCGGGCCGCTCCTGACAGCCGATTTCTTGACCGGGCGCAGGGAGCTGACGGCCAGCTACCTGCAGGAAGAGCTGGCGCAAGCTGGCCGGGAGGACCCCCAGCTCTTTGCCTCGCTCCGTGGTCTTGTGCAAGCCCGTATGGAACGCTGGCAGGCCCGACGGGGTGGGATTAGGGTAGAGCAGGATATGACCTGGGCAAAGGCCTGCGGGGCCTGGCTCTGTGTGCCCGAAGACCCTGACTGGCCGGTGGCCCTCAATGACCTTGCCGAACGTATGCCCTTTGGGCTGTGGGGCAGAGGCGATAGAGCCTTGCTCAAGCATCTCAACCTTGCTACCAGCCAGGCCATCGTAGGCTCCAGGGATGTCAGCTCCTACGGTAACTCTGCAACCTCACACCTAACCGGTGACTCAGCCGCAGCGGGTAAGACCATCGTATCCGGGGGCGCATTTGGGGTTGACGCTCTAGCTCACCGGGTCGCCTTGAGCACCGGCGCGTCGGAACTTCCTACGGTTGCCCTCATGGCAGGTGGGCTGGACCGGCTCTACCCGCGTCAAAACGCCAGTCTGCTCGAAAACATCATCGACCGTGGACTGATTCTGGGGGAAGTCCCTCTGGGCCAGAACCCCACGCGTTACCGTTTTTTGCAAAGGAACCGGCTCATTGCGGCCCTTGCCTACTGCACCGTGGTCGTAGAAGCCCGCTGGCGCAGCGGAGCCCTCAACACCGCCCACCACGCTCTAGAGCTGGGCAGGCCGGTCTACGCGGTACCCGGGCCTATCTTTTCCCCGAGCTCTGAGGGCTGCCACCGGCTGATCCGCGATGGGCTAGCCCAGCTCATCACCGATGCCACACACCTCGAAAGAGGTAGGTTGAATTTAGAAGCCCCTGAACAGGCAAGTCTGTTGAGCGAATCTGTCGATGCCCGGAAGGCGCTAATAGACAGCCTAACGGAGATCCAAGGCAGGGTCTGGGACGTGCTCCCGGTCAGTAGCTACCGCCCTGTGGACGCTATCGGTGCTGAAAGCGGAATCCCAGCCCGGTCTGTCATGCTAGCGCTGACCCAGATGGAACGGTTAGGGCTAGCTCAGAGTCAGGGAAATGGCTGGCGCAAAAAGTTTGAGCAAGGGCACAAGCACTTAGGGGCTAAAATGGGGTGAACCTATGGTCGTCATATCCAGGTAAGAAAAGAGGGGGAGTAGATGGGCCCAAGCTACGAGAGTCATCAGCTGCCCACCACCCTCAAAATCGGTGCAGCCGCTATCGACGAAGATCGAGAATACGTCAGGGCCCTTGAAGCCTATGAGCGCTACCTGACCTATGAATTGCACCGGTCACCCGAAACCATGAGGGCCTACCTGGCAGATCTCCGGGATTTTTTTGATTATGCCAGGAGGCACGGAACAACCCACCTCTCACATATCACCCTGGAATTGCTCCGTGGCTGGCTGGCAATCCACCACCAGAAGCAGGCGGCCAGATCGTCGATGGCACGCAGAACCTCAAGTATTCGCAGTTTCTTTCTCTGGGCAGAAGAGGAAGAACTGATAGCAACCAACCCGGCGCTTAAGCTCTCCACCCCCAAGAAAACCAGCTACCTTCCCCCGGTGCTCTCAGCTCACCATATGGAAAACCTGACCCAGACCCTGCACCGTGCGCTGGGGCTAGACCCGCTCAATCCCCGGCTCCTGCGCCTGAACGCGGCCGTGGAAGTCCTCTACGCAACAGGTATCCGCATCTCAGAGCTCACCGGGCTCGATCTAACCAGCATCGACCGGCAGGGCAGAACCCTGAGGGTCATCGGCAAAGGCAACAAAGAACGGGTAGTGCCGTTCGGTCCTCAGGCTATGAAAGCTCTCTCCCTCTGGGTTGCCCAGGGTAGGCCCCAGTGGCTACCGCAAGCTAGCACGGAGTACCCCCACACTCAACCAGAGCCTCAGTACGCGCTCTTCATAGGCCCCAAGGGCAAACGAGCAAATGCCCGGCAAATCAGAGCCGACCTAACCCGCTTGCTAGAAACCCTCGATAATACTGATGCCAGTGGTGCCCACATCTTCCGCCATACCGCCGCTACCCACATGGTCGACGGGGGCGCAGACATCAGAGCAGTCCAAGAGTTCCTTGGACACAGCTCCCTGGCAACCACCCAGGTCTATACCCACGTGTCCGTAGACCGGTTAGCGCAGGTCTATTCGCGTGCCCACCCCAGAGCCTAACAAGAGAACCCCACCATTCTTGCCTGCACCTTTGCACCCTCGCTTTCTGATAGCCATCAGCCACGATATAGGATAGAAAAAGCATGTTTTCAGCAACAGAGACTCAAGGATTATTTGAACGCCCCGCCCTCACCGGCGGGTTCGTGCTGTTACATGCCGTCCCCGCCGCCCTGACCAGCCATATCCGGTGGAGCATCGAAAACACCCTCAAAGCCTCCCTCAAGCTGAGCTGGGAAGCCCAACCTGCCCGCCCCGGTTACCAGCGCACCGAACTTACCTGGACCGGCCCAGCAGGCACAGCCGCCCAGCTGGCTTCAGCCCTCCGCCAATTTTCAGATACCCACTTTGAGATCACCGAACGGCCCACCGCCACCAGTAGCGCCTTACGCATCATGCATACGCCCTCACTGGGCCTCTGTACACAGCCCGTTGACGCGCAGGGCAACTTTACCGTGACTGAAGACAGAATCCGCTACGCCTTTGAGCAAGCCGCCGGTGACTACAAGGCCCTCTACGACCAGTTTGCGCTCGCACTGGGCCAAGCCTGGGACGAGGAGCTTGAGCCACTTCGTTATAGCAAGAAGACCATCAATATCGCTCATATTAGGAGCGAAGGCTAAAAACCATCTGACTTTTCTCACACACAGATGTCAGTATGCAGGTAAGGGCGTTTTGAAGATGCACAGGGGCGGTCTTCCCCTAGTTGAGAAGACCGCCCCTGGTTATTGAACCCTAGGGTTTAGTTAGTTTTCAACGCTGCGGAAAGCGGCTACGGCGTTGTGGCCGCCAAAGCCGAAGGAGTTGGAAAGAGCAACGATCTCGCCTGCAGGTAGGTTACGTGCTTCGGTAACGATATCGAGCTCAACCTGGGGATCCTTGTTCTGCAGATTGATGGTGCAGGGGGCTTTGCGGTGATGAAGAGCAAGGACGGTCAGCACTGCCTCAAGGGCGCCAGCACCACCGAGCAGGTGCCCGGTCATGGATTTGGTGGCAGAGACAGCGACCTGATCGGTGTGATCGCCAAGGACTTCGCGTAGAGCCAGGGACTCGGGAATATCGCCCACGGGGGTGGAGGTCGCGTGTGCGTTGACGTGAACAACCTGTTCGGGGCTGATACCGCCGTCGGTTAGCGCTTCCTGGAGAGCACGGCTAGCACCGAGAGCTGCGGGGTCGGGCGCGGTGATGTGGTAGGCATCGGCTGATACACCGGTACCGGCAAGTTCAGCGTAGATACGGGCACCGCGAGCCAGCGCGTGCTCTTCAGATTCCAGGATCAGGGCGGCGCCGCCTTCACCCATGACAAAGCCGTCACGGTCGGTATCGTAGGGGCGTGAAGCGCCCTGGGGGTCGTCGTTGCGAGTAGACAGGGCCTGCATCTTGGCAAAGGCACCAATGGTCATGGGGTGGATAGCGGCTTCTGAACCACCAGCGATCACAACATCAGCCTTACCCGAACGAATCAGCATGAGGCCGATTTCAAGTGCTTCGGTCGATGAGGCACAAGCAGATACCACGGTCTGTGCTGAGCCGCGAGCCTTGAGGTTCATAGAAACTGCGGCGGCGTTAGAGTTGGGCATCAGCATGGGCACGGTCATGGGGAGCATACGGCGGGGCCCCTTTTCGCGCAAGGTGTCCCAGGCATCAAGGAGGGTCCATACGCCGCCGATACCGGTGCCGAAGGCAACCGCGGTCCGCAGCGGGTCGCACTCCTCAGCTGCTTCAGCGTCGGGGCCACTGAAGCCTGCATCCTGCCAGGCTTCACGGGCCGCGACCAGAGCGAGCTGGCCTGAGGGGTCAAGGCGCTTGGCTTCGACCTTGGTCAGACGGCCCGAATCAAGAGCGGAAACTGCGACTCGACCAGCAATAGAAACGGGGAGCTCGTACTTTTCAACCCAGTCTTCTTCAATGGTGCTGATACCAGAAACACCGGCAAGGGCCTTCTCCCAGGTCGTTGGGACGTCCCCACCAATGGGGGTAGTAGCACCGAGACCGGTCACCACAACTTTACGAGTCATGTTTGAATCCTTTGAAGACGAACTAAGGGTGAAAATAATAAAAAGGAGGTTGGGCGCGGCATAAAACCGGGCCCAACCTAACGACGCTTTTTAGGCGTTGGCAATGAAGTTGACGGCATCGCCTACGGTCTTGAGGTTCTTAACCTCTTCGTCGGGGATGGTGACGCTGAACTTCTCTTCAGCGTTGACAACGATGGTCATCATTGAGATGGAGTCGATATCCAGGTCATCGGTGAAGGACTTATCCATCTGGACGTCCTCTACCTCAACGCCGGTTTCTTCGTTGACGATCTCTGCAAGACCGGCAAGGATTTCGTTCTGATCTGCCATGATGGCTCCTTTTGAGAGATGACGGCCCTATAGGCCGCTTTTGACTTTACGCACCAAGCCTTAGGGCAAGGGTGGTGGCTGGCCACGGGAGTCCCGCTTAAGCCTCAACAATGAGTGTAGCTTCTAGCCCGCGCAAAGAGACGGTGTGACGCCACTAAAATTTTGAAATAAATCTAACATTTTTCAAAATATTGCGGCAGCCTGAGCGCCGTTTTTAGCGGTACCCTGCCGATAGGAGCTAGGGAAGGACGACGACCTGGGCTGCGAAGGCTAGGCCCGCGCCGAAACCGATTTGTAGGGCAAAGGTGCCGGACAGTTGGGGGTTCTCTTGCAGAAGCTGGTGGGCGGCAAGGGGAACCGACGCGGCGGAAGTGTTCCCGGCGCATTCAATATCGCGGGCAACCTCAACAGTCTCAGGTAGTTTGAGGGTCTTGACCATCTGATCGATGATGCGCATGTTGGCTTGGTGGGTGATGAGCGCACCCAGATCATCTGCGGTAATACCTGCGGCCTCCAGTGCCTTTTGAGCAACCTTGGCCATTTCCCAGACGGCCCAGCGGAAGACAGCCTGGCCGTCCTGGCGCAGGGTGGGCCAAATCTTTTCGCCCTCCTGCACTGGGTTGGCTATAAAGTCGCGGTTGCGGATATCGAGCATGGAGTGGGTCATGCCCACTGCACCCCAACGCTCGCCGTCGCTACCCCAGATGGTGGGGCCGATACCGGGAGTATCCGATGCTCCTACCACTGCGGCACCAGCACCATCACCGAGCAGGAAGGAAATGGATCGTTCGGTGTTATCGATGAAGTCTGAGAGCTTCTCAACACCGATGACCAGTACTTTATTCGCTAGGCCTGAGCGTACTAGCGCATCAGCCTGGGCAATACCGTAGCAGAAGCCTGCGCAGGCGGCTGATATGTCGTAGGCTGGCGCTTTTGACCCAACTGCATCGGCCACGATAGTAGCCAAGGAAGGAGTGGCGTAGGGGTGGGAGATGGTGGAGATGATGACAGCATCCAGCTCTTCCCCGGCAAGGCCTGAGGCTTCTAGCGCGTCCTGAGCGGCACCAATAGCTAGGTCGGCAACCGAAATCTTTTCTGAGGCACGGTGGCGGGTCTTGATGCCGGTGCGCTGAACAATCCATTCATCGGATGAGTTGATCGGCCCGGCTATATCGTCGTTGGTGACCAGGAGGTCGGGGCGGGCGGCACCGTACCCCAGAATACGGGAGTATCGGTTGGTCTCAACCTGCTGGAGAGTAGGCATGGGAGATCCTTTCGGGTGGGCTATGCGCTGAGCGCTTCTGTAAGTTCTTCAAGGTCGGCGGGGGTGTTTACTGCAGTGCTGGGGGTTCCGCGCATGGCTCGTTTAGCCAGGCCTATCAAGGTGCCAGCGGGAGAGACTTCAACGATGCGGCTTACCTGGTGGTTACCGAGAGTCTGCATGCAGAGGTCCCAGCGGACGGGGCGGGTGACCTGGGCGACCAAAGAGTCCAGGGTCTCCTGGCCACCTGCAAGAGCCTGACCGTCATAGTTAGAAAGAAGCTCAAACTGGGGCTGGGCGGGGCTGAGAGTCGCGGCAAAATCAGCCAGGGGTTCCTGGGCAGATGCCATGTAAGAAGTATGGAAAGCGCCGGCCACCTTGAGGGGAATCACCCGGGCCTTGGCCGGGGGGTTCTGAGCAAAGGTCGCAATGCTATCAAGGGAGCCAGCGGCAACAATCTGGCCGCCGCCGTTAGAGTTTGCTGCTGTCAGCCCAGCTGCTTCAATAGCTGCCCGGACGTCCGCTTCGGCGCCGCCTAGAACAGCGGCCATGCCGGTGGGAGTAGCAGCTGACGCGGCGGCCATACCGGTAGCTCGAACCTTGATAAAGCGCATGGCTTCTTCGTCGGTGAGTACACCGGCTAGGGTGCAGGCCGTAATCTCACCCACGGAGTGCCCAGCCAGAATGAGGTCCTGGCCCTTCAGCGCTGTGAGAGCCAGCCTACCGGTCACAAGGCCAGCGGCAACGATAAGGGGCTGGGCAATGGCGGTGTCTTTGATAGTTTCTTCGTCAGCTTCGGTGCCGTAGTGCACCAGATCTAGGTCTGCTGCCGCTGAGAGCTGCTCTAAGTGGTCGCGAACTCCCTCCAGCTCTAGCCACTGGGATAGGAAGCCGGGTTTTTGAGAGCCCTGACCGGGGCACACCAGTGCAATCACGCGATTTACCGCCTCAGTTCTTGAAGGAGACCGGATCTTTGAAGATTACCGGTACATAATTTCAAATAACTATCCTACTCCCCAAAGCCTGGTCAGGCCCCATCTCGACCTGCATCTTCTCAAAAGCCAATAAAGTTCACACAGCCACTTACACCCTATGCAGATAAAAGGCAAGCCCCCGAGGGAACTCGGGGGCTTGCCTGGGCCTAGGCAAGCAGAGCTATTGCCCTACTGCTTAGGCATCACCACCTGCGGTACCTGAGGTACCGGCGTTGATGTTGTTCAGATCGTACTGGGCGAATGCCTTGGCGGGCGCATCGGCGGGTACTTCGCCTCGCTTTGCCAGCATCTGCAGGGTACGGACGACAATGGACTCGGCGTCAATCTTGAAGAAGCGACGTGCGCCTGCGCGGGTGTCGGAGAAGCCGAAGCCGTCAGTACCCAGGGTTGCGAATTCGTTGGGAACGAACTGGCGGATACCGTCCATGAGGTCGGTCTGGTAGTCAGACACGGCCACGATGGGGCCGGTTGCACCCTCAAGCTGCTTGGCAACAAAGGGCGTGCGTGGGCTGGCGGTGGGATCCTGAAGGATTTCACGCTCAGCTTCTAGGCCGTCGCGGCGCAGGTTGGTCCAGGAGGTAACTGACCAGACATCGGCGGAAACGCCCCAGTCATCGGCCAGAATCTGCTGTGCCTTCTCTGCCCAGGGAACGGCTACACCCGAAGCGAGAATCTGGGCGCGGGGCCCGTCGTTCTTTGCCTCATGTAGACGGTAGATACCGCCAAGCAGGCCGTCAACATCGAGGTTCTCAGGTTCAGCGGGGTGCTGAATGGGCTCGTTGTAGACGGTGATGTAGTACATGACGTTGTGGTCTTCGTCCCCAGTGCCGTACATGTGCTCGATACCGCGCTTGACGATGTGGCCAATTTCGTAGCCGAAGGCGGGATCGTAGTGGATGACGGCGGGGTTGGTACCGGCCAGAATCGGCGAGTGGCCGTCTGCGTGCTGCAGACCTTCACCGGTCAGGGTGGTGCGGCCTGCTGTTGCACCCATAATGAAACCGCGGCTGAGCTGGTCACCGGCTGCCCAGAAGGCATCGCCGGTGCGCTGGAAGCCGAACATCGAGTAGAAGATGTAGACGGGAATCATGGGTTCGCCGTGGGTGTCGTAGGAGGTGCCGACAGCGGTGAAAGCGGCGGTGCCACCTGCTTCGTTGATACCTACGTGAATGATCTTACCCTCGGGTGATTCCTTGTAGGCCAGCATCAGTTCACGGTCAACAGCCAGGTAGTTTTGGCCGTTGGGGTTGTAAATCTTAGCGGTGGGGAAGTAGGAGTCCATGCCGAAGGTTCGTGCCTCATCGGGAATGATGGGGACGATGCGGTGGCCGAAGTCCTTCTCACGCATGAGGTCCTTGAGCAGGCGCACAAAGGTCATGGTGGTAGCGGCCATCTGCTTACCGGTGCCCTTGAAAGCACCCTTGTAGGCCTTCTCGGAGGGCAGGGTAATCTCGGGCTGGACATTCTTACGAGCGGGGATGAAGCCACCTAGTTCCTCACGGCGGGCCATGAGGTACTTGTACTCTTCGGAGTCCTTACCGGGGTGGTAGTAAGGCGGGTTGTAGAGGTCCTTCTCCAGCTCTTCGTCAGAGATGGGGATACGCAGATGATCACGGAACTGCTTGAGGTCCTCCATGGATAGCTTCTTCATCTGGTGGGTAGCGTTGCGAGCTTCGAAGCTAGCACCTAGACCGTAGCCCTTAACGGACTGCGCCAGAATGACAGTTGGCTGGCCCTTGTGTTCCATGGCGGCCTTGAAGGCGGCGTAGACCTTCTGGTAGTCGTGGGCTCCGCGCTTCATGGCCCAGATCTCGTCGTCGGTCATATCCGCAACCAGTTCCTTGGTCTCGGGAGTCTGGCCGAAGAAGTGCTCACGAATGAAGCCACCGGACTCTGCCTTGTAGGTCTGGTAGTCACCGTCCAGGGTTTCGTTCATGATGCGAACAAGCTCACCGGACTTGTCCTTTTCGAGGAGGGCATCCCACTCACGGCCCCAGAGAACCTTGATGACGTTCCAGCCGGCACCGCGGAAGAAAGCTTCGAGTTCCTGAACGATCTTGCCGTTACCGCGAACGGGGCCGTCCAGTCGCTGCAGGTTGCAGTTAACGACGAAAGTCAGATTGTCCAGCTTGTCATTAGCGGCAAGCTGGAGAGCGCCACGCGACTCGGGCTCATCCATTTCGCCATCACCCAAGAAAGCCCAGACATGCTGCTGGGAGGTGTCCTTGATACCGCGGTTATTCAGGTACTTATTGAACTGTGCCTGGTGGATTGCGTTGAGGGGGCCAAGACCCATGGATACGGTGGGGAACTGCCAGAAGTCGGGCAGGTTCCGGGGGTGCGGGTAGGAGGGTAGGTGGGTGCCCTGCTTGGTCTTTTCCTGACGGAAACCATCGAGTTGCTCTTCGGTGATACGGCCTTCGAGGAAGGCACGAGCGTAGTTACCGGGTGAGGAGTGGCCCTGGAAGAAGATCTGGTCGCCGCCACCGGGGTGGTTGCGTCCGCGGAAGAAGTGGTTGAAGCCTACCTCGTAGAGGGTTGCAACACCGGCATACGAGGAGATATGCCCGCCCACGCCGATGGTAGCTTTCTGGGCACGCTGAACCATGACGGCTGCGTTCCAGCGGAGGAATGCGCGGTAGCGACGTTCGATCTGCTCGTCACCGGGGTATTCAGGTTCCTGGTCTACAGGTATGGTGTTGACGTAGTCAGTGGTGGTCACCATGGGGACGGTGATTGACTTCTGGCCTGCCCGCTGCATGAGTGAGCGAACAATGAACTGCGCACGCTCGGTGCCGTGCGCTTCTACAAGGTCATCAAACGATTCGAGCCATTCGCTGGTCTCTTCGGGGTCGATGTCAGTGAAGCTATTGGTCAGTGCACTGAGAACGTGATCGTTCGTATCTGAGGGTCCCACTAGCCAACCTCTCTTTGTTGTAGGGGTCTGTGTCACCGCGGGGCAACTGTGCTGCCGATGGTGAACCTTTTGTCTTGTCTCATGTGCCAAGAGTTTTAGTCGCAGAGACAACTTCTCTTCTATGTTGTCACAAATTATCCCCTTTTAGGTCACGGTGACGTTGGTTTACCGGTGTGAAATAGCCGTCACTTAAGGTGGCTTGGGTTCAGCGCAAAATTTACCGGCAGTTTTTGGTCGTGTTCTGTTGATTTGATGGGCTGAAAAGTGTTCAGTAGGTACTGATAGCAGGGTTGTATAGCTTTGAGGGCCGTTCCACGATGCGGGCCTGGGAGCTAAGGACCCTAACGGTTTGATTTTGGAGGACGCACGTGAGTGCCACTGGTGCTGCACAAAAACTGACACTAGAAATGTTGGGCCTGCCCGAAGACGGCTTGGTTCAAGAGTTCGGTTATGACGACGACGTTGACTTTGATCTTCGAGACTCTCTAGAAGATTTGTTGGGTTCTGAGTTGCTGGATGAGGACGACCAGGAAATTGTCGACGGTGTTCTTCTGTGGTGGCGCTCTGATGATGGCGACCTGGTTGACGGGCTGATGGATGTGCTTGCCTCTATTGATGATGGGGGTGTGATTTGGTTGCTGACACCTAAATCCGGTCGTCAAGGTTATGTTTCTCCGGCAGATGTGTTGCATGCGGCTCCCTTGGCAGGGCTTAGAGTGACCACCACTGAGTCCTTGGCTCAGGAATGGACTGCTACCCGTCTGATTTCCCACCAGGGCAAGTAAAGTGTGAGTATCGAAGGGCCTCTAGTAAGGGGCCCTTCGGCTTTCTGGGGAGTGCTTGGAAAATTTTTTGGAATTTTTTTACCCTGAATATATTCCCATGTCAGGGCAGTATAATGCGGGGTTTTTGGGTAAAAATGGGCAAAAAATGACCTAAAAATGGTCAGGTGAACCCCTTTTCGATTTGCACAGCCCTTTAGGACTGCGTAGAGTATTACCTGTCGCCGCGAGAGATAAGGCGGAAGACACATGGGTCTTTAGCTCAGCTGGTAGAGCGCCACGTTTACACCGTGGATGTCATCGGTTCGATCCCGGTAGGACCCACCAAGAAGCCCCGCACCCTGTGCGGGGTTTTCCTTTTATTAAGATTTATCAGGGGCTAAAAGCTCACTCACCTGATGAGCCGCCCTGACACCTCGTGTCCCTAGGTGACGGAAGAAAGCCATGAATCGTAACTTTAAACCCAGAAACTTTACAGCAGTCTTTCTGTCAGCCACCTGGTTGGCAATTTCCCTCTTCTTCATAGGGCAAGGCACTCTCGTAACCCTCTGGTCAATCTTCGCTGTAGTTGCCCTAGTAATTGGCGCTGCTGCCGTCTGGGTCCTCTTTAAGGACACCTATAACAGCTAGCTGATTAGAGGCTGGGGGAGTGCGCCCGTTCCCTCCCAATATGTGAAAGTTTTATTTGTCTCAGTCGGCCTGTAAATACAAAAGACAGTAACCGGCGTAGTCTTTAAGACATGACTAAAAATAAGACTGCACAGAAGGCGCAGATTGGCGTAACCGGCCTGGCTGTTATGGGCGCTAACCTAGCCCGAAACCTGGCCCGCAACGGCTACACCGTTGCCCTCCACAACCGCTCTGTTGAAAAAACCGATGCCCTCCTTGAAGCCCACGGTTCAGAAGGTGACTTTATCCGCACCGAGACGCTCCAGGAACTGGTTGACTCCCTGGAGTCGCCCCGCCAGATTCTGATCATGGTCAAGGCCGGCGGTCCCGTTGATTCCGTCATTGACCAGCTGGTACCCCTTCTCGATGAAGGCGACGTCATTATCGACGGCGGTAACTCCCACTTCCCCGACACCATCCGCCGCGAACGCGCACTGGCTGAAAAGGGACTGCACTTTGTCGGTATCGGCGTCTCAGGTGGCGAAGAGGGCGCCCTGAAGGGTCCCTCCATCATGCCCGGCGGCTCCGCCAAGGCCTACGAATCCCTCGGCCCCCTGCTCGAAAAGATTTCCGCCAAGGCACCCAACGGCGACCCCTGTTGCGCATGGATTTCCACCGACGGCGCCGGTCACTTCGTCAAAATGGTTCACAACGGCATCGAATACGCAGACATGCAGGTTATCGGCGAAGCCTACGACCTGCTCCGCACCGTTGCCGGAGTAGAGCCCGCCGAGCAGGCCGAAATCTTTAAGCGTTGGAACACCACGGACCTGAACTCCTACCTCATCGAAATCACCGCTGAGGTTCTGGCCCAGGTCGACGCCAAGACCGGCAAGCCTCTCGTTGATGTCATCACAGACCAAGCAGGCCAGAAAGGTACCGGTCTCTGGACTGTTCAGGCCGCACTCGACCTCGGCTCACCCGTCTCAGGCATCGCTGAGTCAGTCTTCGCCCGTGCGCTGTCTTCATCAAACCCCGCCGCTCGCACCCAGGCACAGGCAGAATTGCCCGCAGGCCTGATTGCGGCCACCGCGGTAGCCGCTGGCGATGAGGAATTTATCGAGGACGTCCGCAAGGCACTCTTCGCCTCCAAGCTCGTCTCCTACGCCCAGGGCCTCGACATGCTGACCAAGGCAAGCAAGGAATACGGCTGGGATCTCAAGCTCGATGTTATCGCCGGTCTCTGGCGCGCAGGCTGCATCATCCGCGCTGAACTGCTCGGTGTCATCATGGACGCCTATAAGGACCAAACCCCTGCCAACATGCTGCTGGCTCCCGGCTTCAAGAAGCTGCTGGAAGACCTGGTTCCCTCATGGCGCCGCGTTGTGGCCAAGGCTACTGCAGAGGGAGTTCCCGTCCCCGTGTTTGCATCCTCATTGAGCTACTACGACGGCCTACGCCGCAAGCGCCTGCCCGCTGCCCTGATTCAGGGTCAGCGTGACTTCTTCGGGGCCCACACCTACGGTCGCGTTGATGCTGAGGGCATGTGGCACACCGAGTGGAGTGGTGACCGTAGCGAGATTAACGCCGAGGACTCCCACACCCACTAGGGTTTGCGCTTGGCAGGTTTCATGCGCTTCCGTGCAGGCCAAGATCCCAAAAGGCCAGCCACGCATCAGCTGGCCAGGCAGGTCAGTGGGTGAGCTTGACCGGTACTAAATATCAAGAAGCCCTACTCCTTTACCGGGGTAGGGCTTCTTTCTTAGTATTTAGATCCACATGGTGGGGTCTACATACTCCACCGCATCAACCAGGGGCTTCTTAGCGTCGGGGGTTCGGGGTCGTGAGCGCGCCGGAATGCCGGTAATAATCGAATCAGCCGGGTGGTCATGCACAACCACCGAGTTACCGCCGATTGCTGAGTCAGGGCCAATCAGTACCGGCCCTAGAACCTTAGCACCGGCGCCCACCGTCACTCGGTCACCAATGGTGGGGTGGCGTTTACCCTTCTCCAAGGAACGGCCGCCCAGGGTCACACCGTGGTACAGCATGACATCGTCACCGATTTCCGTAGTCTCACCAATCACCACGCCCATACCGTGATCTATAAAGAACCTACGGCCAATAGTTGCGCCCGGGTGAATCTCAACCCCGGTCAAAAACCGTGCCAACTGGCTAAGCGTACGCGCCAAACTCTTGGTCGATTCACTCTGCCATAGCTTATGGGCAAGTCGGTGAGCCCAAATAGCGTGCATCCCCGAATAGTTAATGAGGATTTCCAGGTGGCCGCGGGCTGCGGGGTCATGGGTACGCACTGTCTCAAGATCTTCTCTCAGTCTTGACCAGAAACTCATAGGCCTTCCCTTCCTGTGACTCGCATGCCACTTTCATGTTGAACTCTTTAACGCTCAGGTAGCCCAGCATATTCCGGTAGGCCCCAAAAAATAACTGGGATCGACTCTCTGCTACCTGGAGGGCCCGGCGTAATGCACAAAAAAGGGGTGCCCCCTAACCGTAGCAAAGGGGCACCTGGTAGCCGTGCAAAAAGTCTCGTCTTAGCCGCGAATATCCTCGTAGAGCAGAGTTGAAATGTAGCGTTCACCAAAGTCAGGAACAACAGCTACAATCAGCTTGCCAGAATTTTCGCTCTTCTTCGCCTCTTCAAGAGCAGCCCAAACAGCCGCACCGGAGGAGATACCACCCAGGATACCTTCCTTGGTGCCCAGCTCCCGTGCAGTGCTGACAGCATCTTCGATAGTCGCATCAGCAACTGCATCATAGATCTCACGGTCGAGGGTATCGGGAACAAAGTTAGCGCCCAAGCCCTGAATCTTATGGGGGCCAGCCTTACCCCCAGTCAGTAGCGGAGAATCCTTAGGCTCAACAGCAACAACCTTGACCTTAGGGTTCTGCTCCTTGAGGAACTTGCCAGCACCTGAGACGGTGCCGCCGGTACCCACACCGGCAACAAAGATATCAACCTTACCCTCGGTAGCTTCCCAGATCTCGGGGCCGGTGGTCTTATAGTGAATCTCAGGGTTAGCCTCGTTGGAGAACTGCGAGGCAAGAATAGCATTCTCTGTGGAAGCCACAATCTCCTTTGCCTTCTCCACCGCACCGCGCATACCCTCTGAGCCGGGGGTCAGGACAATTTCGGCACCGTAGGCACGCAACATGACACGACGCTCGTTGCTCATGGTCTCGGGCATGGTCAGAATCACCTTGTAACCGCGTGCCGCACCGACCATAGCCAGAGCGATACCGGTGTTACCCGAGGTACCTTCGACAATGGTGCCACCGGGCTTGAGTACACCCGCCTTTTCGGCGGCATCAATAATAGCTACGCCGATACGATCCTTGACCGAGTTAGCGGGGTTATAGAATTCCAGCTTGACGGCCACATTCCCCGGCAGGTCAGCATCGAGACGGTTCAGACGCACAATCGGGGTACGGCCTACGACCTCGGTGATGTTCTTGTAAAGCTGAGTCATGAGGCAAGCCTTTCAAATAGGTCAATGAATTCGCTCCCTAGTCTACGAGAGCACACGCAAGAGCTTTACCCTTTAAGAAACCTAGCGTAACTTTTCCTTGCCGCAGCAAGTTTTGGGTTAATCACTGCCATGCAGTAGCCCTGGTAAGGGTTGAGCGCATAGTAATTCTGGTGGTAGTCCTCAGCCTCGTAGAAAGTTTCTAGCGGCTGGACAAGGGTCACGATGGGGGAGTCCCACAGGTTCTGGGCTCGACGAACAGCATCTTGAAAAAGGTTCTTCTCCTCTTCAGAGGCATAGAAGAGGGCGGAACGGTACTGGCTGCCTGCATCGGCCCCCTGACGGTCCCAACTGGTGGGATCGTGCGAGGCAAAGAAAATATCGAGAACGGTTTCCTCCGGGATTACCGTCTCATCAAACTCTACCTTGACCACCTCCACATGCCCGGTTAGCCCTGAGCAGACCTCCCGGTAGGTGGGATCAGGGGATGTGCCCCCGGTGTACCCGCAGATACTGGCGGTAATTCCCTTAAACTGGCGAAAAACGGCGTCAATGCACCAGAAGCATCCGCCGCCTACAACAAAACTTTTCATACTCTCCTCAACTGCTCACAATGCCCCTTTATTCCCGTGAGCTGAGCACCGTGGAAGAATAAGGGCTATGACTGAACTATTAACCCCGACCTTAGCTCATATTGTCGAAGCCTTTCACCAGATGTTCCCCCCTCAGCTTGCCGAGGGCTGGGACGCCGCAGGACTGGTCTTAGGCAGAGCTGATCGCCCCGTCGACCGTATAGGTTTTGCTGTTGATGCAACCGTAGCCACGGCACAGGAAGCCGCGCGGGAACAGGCAGGCCTGCTCATCACCCACCACCCACTTTTGCTGAAAGGAGCCTCTTTCCTCCCCGCTACAGACTACAAGGGCGAAATCGTTCATACTCTCATCGAAGCTGGCTGCGGTCTCTTGGGCGCTCATACCAACGTCGATTCAGCCCCTCACGGCACCAACGAAGCATTTATGGACTGCCTGGGGATTACCGACCGGCAGATACTAGCCGATGAAAAAAACGCATTGATCTCGGGAACCGAAAGAAGGGTAGGTATCGGTCGAGTCGGTAACCTACCCGAGCCCCTGACCCTGGCCCAACTGGCAGAAAAAATTGCAGTATTCCTCCCTGCCACAGCAGGTGGCCTCCGTATCGCAGGGAACCCCGAAACCAGCGTGCAGAAGGTAGCCCTGTGTACCGGGGCCGGTGATTCACTCTTTGCCCAGGCCCGTGACAGCGGGGCCGATGTCTACATCACCGCTGACCTGCGCCACCACCCCGCTTCAGAAGCCCGCGAACAGGCACTACTGAACGGCGGTAAACCCGCACTCATTGACTGCTCCCATTACGCCAGTGAATGGCTCTGGATGGAAGAAACCGCTCGGCTTCTGAGTGATGCCCTAGCCCAGCGCGGCTTCGCTATCAGCACCTACGTCTCAACCCTGAACACCGACCCCTGGGACTTCACCGTCAGCACCGGGTACACACCGGGTTCTGCCTCCACCGCCGGCTAGAACGCCCAGCAGCTAGAAAACATCCAAGGCCCCCAACTACAACATGCTCACAGCCCCACCCAAGAGGGGCTGTGAGCCTGCCTTACCCTAGGGGTAGAAAGGCTAGTCCCTGACCAGCAAGGTGAGCGTCCCCGCCTTCTTTGAGGTAGGAGCAACAAGCTCCACCTCAAAGGCGCCGCTGAGAGCTTGAACAAGTTCTTCAGCTTGCTCAAGACCGGTAAGCCCCTGTTCCACCACATAGCGGCCCAGTAACCCCCGGTAATGCTTGGCCATGTGCGAAACCACCTTACGGGCCCCATCAGCCTGCACCCGCTCCACCCGCACCAGCAGGTGGCGCGACGGATGCGGCGACCACACCTTAGCGTAGGCCGCTGACCGCCCATCAAGAATAAGCTGATCGCCCGCAAATTCATCAAGAGCATCAGCTAGCTCACCCTTCCAGAACTTAGCGGTATCACCCATCTCACCCAACTTGGTCCCCATCGACAGCCGGTAAGCAGGAATAGCATCAACCAGGCGCACCGCACCCCACGCCGCTGAAATCACTAGCACCGATTTATCAGCCCGAGCCCGCCCCGCAGCAGATAGCGACCCGTACCCAAAAGCCTCAAACAGGACCCCGCTATAGACCTGAGCGGCAGCCATCGCAGGTTCAGACCACAAACGGGTATTGCGCTCCACTTCACCTACTAGGGAAGCCCCAACCTTCAATATCTCCGGCGCCTCCTCTAAGGCACTGACACGAACCAGCTCATCAACAACAGCCTCACGAGCACCCGTCAAACACGGAAACGATAAATCACCCAGGCACACCGGCTCACCCACAGCTGCTGCAGACTTACCCTCAGACGGTGGAAACAAAATCAACATACCCACCATTGTAGTAAAGTAGGAACCCGGAACGGGACGCCCAGGCAATCGCGAGGCAACACCTCGAGGAAAGTCCGGGCTCCACAGCACAGGGTGGTCGATAACATCGACTCAAGGCAACTTGCAGGACAGTGCCACAGAAAACAAACCGCCCCCACGGGGTAAGGGTGAAAAGGCGAGGTAAAAGCTCACCAGTACCGCAGGTGACTACGGTAGCTAGGTAAACCCCACCCGGAGCAAGGTCAAACAGAGCGCGCCAGTAACTAGTGCGGTGAAGCGCTCGGGTAGGCTGCTTGAGCCCGCCGGCAACGACGGGCCTAGATGGATGATTGCCACCCCAGAAATGGGGGACAGAACCCGGCTTATCGGGCGTCCCGTTCTCTCTTACTTACCTATCTACCTACTGGGCGGTGTAGCTAGACCCAACACCCTTAAAGGTCAGCCCCGAGCCAGTTGGTGCTCAGGGCACAGCTCCGTTTGCCGGGCAGAACCCGGGGTGCTAGGCCCGTCGCTACAGACCACACGACCCCTTAAGGCATAAGGACGCCGGTGCCCAGCACCAGCGTCCTACACTCAAACTGCCAAATTAGTGGCCGAAAGGGTCAGGGTCCACACCGGGAACCCACGAGTTACCCTCAACGGTCCAGCCCTCAGCCTTAACAACCTTCTTGTACTTCTTGCTGTACTTAGCGTTCAAACGATTTACATACAGTTTGCCATCCAAATGATCCGTCTCATGCTGCATCACGCGAGCAAACCATCCGGTCGCCTCAAACTTTAGGGGATTACCGTGGCCATCAAAACCAGAAACAGTTACCCACTCAGCACGCTTCAATGGGAAAGAATAACCGGGGAAAGATAGGCAACCCTCAACCTCTTCATCGGGGTCAGGGTCAGTGGTAGCAATCTTGCCCAGAGTTAGAACCGGGTTCACCACCACACCAAGGGGAGGCACACCATCCTCATTCTCAAACTTATAGGTAAAAAGCCGCAGACCCACACCCACCTGCGGGGCAGCAAGGCCCACACCGTTCGATAATTCCTGAGTCTCATACATATCATCAATGAGCTGACGCAAGTCATCATCAAACACGGTCACCGGAGCTGCCGGGCGGTGCAGAACAGGGTTACCGTGAACAACAATAGGTAAAACAGCCATCGGAACAACCTCTCGGAAAACTGGGTAAAGGAAAAGGGCCACTACGGACAAACCGTAGCGACCCTCTCACTCGGGGTGATCGACGGGGGTTGAACCCGCGACCTCCTGGACCACAACCAGGCGCTCTGCCAACTGAGCTACGACCACCATGTGTTCAAGCCAAACCGATTCAACAGCTTGTCTTGGCAACGGATACTAGCTTACATGCGTCCAGGGGAACCTGCAAATTTTCCTACCCCAAATTGAGGTGATGGTTCTCACTGTAGGGTTGGAAAATGACTGTCTCAGCCAAGAAAGCTCAGCCCACCGTACAAGAGCTAGGCCGGGTTGATCTCCTGGCGGCTTTCAGCCACAGACTCAGCTACCCGCTGGCAGGTCGTACTATCCGGTCCGGGAGCGGTCACAAAAACCGTACCGCGGTAGTAACGGAGCTCATCGATAGAGTCCTGAATATCGCCCAAAGCACGATGATTCCCTGTCTTAGCAGGAGCGTTATAGGTTGCCTTCTCAAACCAGCGGCGAGAAAGTTCCTTGATGGTAGATACATCAATCACACGGTAGTGCAGGTAGTCCACCAGGGCCGGCATATCGCGTACCAGGAAGGTCTTATCGGTACCCACCGAATTACCGCCTAAAACAGCCTTACCCGGTTCGGGCACCCAGGCCTTGACGTAGTCCAGAACCAGCTGTTCGGCCTCCGCCATGGTCATACCGCCATCAAGCTCATCGAGCAGACCCGACACGGTGTGCATATTCCGCACAAAATCGTCCATCTGCTCAAGGGCCCGGGGCTCAGGCTTAATGACAACATCAACACCGTCGCCCAAAATATTCAGGTCCCCGTCAGTCACCAAGGCTGCAACCTCAATCAGGGCATCATTCTCTAAGGAAAGGCCCGTCATCTCACAATCAATCCATACGATTCGTTCATTTGAAATAGACACACCTCCAATCTACCCCAAACCGTGTGCAGGCTGGCCCGAACTCGGGAAATATGGCCCACCAGCAGAAGCTGTACTCGCTCAAGGCGTGAGCCGGGTAAAATCAGGTGTAATCTTCAGCCCGCCTAGGATGACCATGAGCCCCAGAACAGCGCAAATCGAACCCGGCAACCGCCCTGTACACCGCTATAACCCCAAGACAGCTAACTATGTGTCGGGTAGCCCACTACGTACCCTAATCGTTGGAACCATTGGTTCGCTCCTGGTCATGTTCGCCTCCTTTGGTGTGGGCTGGCTTGCCGATGCTTCACTTTTCCGACGCGTCGACTGGATTATTCCCCTGCGTTACACCGCTCCCGGTCTGGTAACCTGCATCGCCATGCTGGTGGTAGGTTCCATGATGCTGTGTCGAGAATGGCTCCGCATGGTTCAGAAGCTCATGGTCTGGGATTCGAGGGCAAAAAAATGGGCTACGGGTGCAGCGGTATGCTGGATCATTCCTCAACTTTTTGCTTTCCCGCTCTATAGCCGGGACGTTTTTTCTTACTTTGCCCAGGGGCGGGTGATGGCGTCAGGCCTCAACCCCTATGAGTATGGAGTCTCCTCGGTTAACAACTTCTTCCAATACGGGGCCGACCAGATGTGGTCTGAATCAGCACCGCCCTACGGACCCATATTCCTGGTGATTGAGAAATGGGTAGCCCAATGGTCGGGTAATTCAGTCGATACCGCCCTTTATCTCTTTAGGCTCCTTGCACTCATCGGCGTAGCCATGATTGCCTACTACGTTCCCAAGCTCGCTCAACTCCACGGTATCAACGGTATTCGCGCCAACTGGCTGGTGGTAGCAAACCCGCTCTTCATCGCAGCTTTTATTACCTCGTCACATAATGATGCGCTGATGACCGGACTGATCCTGGCCGGCGTTTACTACGCTGCTTCTAGACGCGATACCTTGGGTTGCCTTCTTGGCGTGACCCTGGTGACTGCTGCCGTTGCCGTCAAACCGATTGCCCTGGTAGCCCTACCCTTTATCGGGCTTTTCTGGGCAGGGCGTGGGGCAAGCTGGCCACGCCGCATCGTTTTCTGGGCACTCACCCTGGCAATTTCAATGGCCCAACTCGGTCTCATGGGCTGGGTAACAGGCCTTAACTTTGGCTGGGTTTCAGCCCTTTCCACTACCGGTGGGCAGTACATCTGGTTCACTCCCATCGGGTTCCTGGGACTACAAATTAACCAGATTATTGTGTCGATTACAGGTGATAATGCCCTGGCAAACGGTATTCGGGACACATTCTTCAACCTGGGCAAGCTCACTGGCGTGTTACTGGCAGTCCTGACTATGGTGTGCGGTAAAGACGAGAACCTGATTCGCAGGGCAGGCTTAGCCCTGGGCCTAGTTGTGGCCTTCTCACCGATGCTGCAATCCTGGTACCTGCTGTGGTTTATCCCACTCTTTGTTGTCTCTGGTGTACGAACTGACTGGCAACTTGACTTCTACTTCTTGACCACCATGTTCTTCGTTATCTATGCGGTTTCAGACCAGTTGGCTGTCTCGCCCTATCTGGATAATTTCGACCAAAACATGGGCCGTCTTATTGCCGTGGTCTTGAGTTTGGCTTACGCTTTCTGGCTGGTCTTCTTTGACCCAGCCACCCGTCGAGTCCTGCGAAGAGCCCAGCGCTCTTCCCTCTACGAGGTCAGTATCTAAGGAATAGGGGAGAGGCCCAAAAACTCGAACCGGAGAGTCCGCCCAAAGAAATAGCCCCTCACCAAGAGGTGAGGGGCTATTGTGCATAGCGCCCCAGGAGGGAGTCGAACCCCCGACCAAGAGATTAGAAGGCTCCTGCTCTATCCACTGAGCTACTGAGGCTAGCGCACTCAATATTAGCTCCTGGGCCAGAAAAAGTCACTTTGATGCGGTTCATCAGCACGTCTGATGTACCCAGCTACCTCTGCTAGGGAGCAAGTAATTACCGACCCAAGGCCTTTAAACCCTAGGGAGCTGAGATAGCTGGCAATCTCTTCTCGCGCCCATGAGGGATAGTTACCCATAACTATTCTGCTCCACACCAAACCTCAGGCTTCACAGGTATTCTTCCTTCCAGGTCTGCTGACTCACTCTATGCCTTACCCTGCCCAGCTCCTGCTGAGCTTGCCACCAGCCTAAAGAGAGAGCAGCCCAAGAGGTAGAGGTGTGAACATCTCATATTCCTAAACTGTCTTATCTTCATCGAGTGCAGCTTTACTTACCTCTCATAGCCTGAATTTTCGTATCCACAGGCTTTATGCACTATTGCCTCCAGCAGGCCCTACCTGGCAGGTTGGGGCTACCAGAACAGAGCCGACTCAAGGAGGAATCATGAGCGATACCGTCACCGTTCGAGGCTTTATTGCCACAGCACCAACCCAGAAATTCCTGCCAGGTGGGCAGATACCCGTCACCAACTTCCGCATCGCTTCCACACCCCGCTGGTTCGATACCACATCGGGGAGCTGGAAAGAAGGCAATACCAACTGGTACACAGTCAATGCCTTTAGGGCGCTCGCCCATAACTCTGCCCGCAGCCTTCATGTGGGCCAGCCCGTCCTGGTCACCGGCCGCCTGCAGGTCAAACAGTTCGAAAGGGCAGATGGCTCGGCAGGTACCAGCATTGAGATTGATGCTAGCTCTATAGGGCATGACCTCAACTTTGGGCTGGCAAACTTTACCCGGGCAACCGACCGCAAGCCAGAGATAGACGATACCGACCGTAAGTTCAATGAGCAGGTGCAGGCCGACGACCAGACGGGCCTCACTGAGGCTAGAGCAAACGACGAGGCCAGTGTCAGCCTCACCAGCTAGAACACGCCGGCACTGAGGGCTCGAGAGCGGTAGCCCTCTCGGTCATGCTCTGAACAAGAGGGGAGGTACAAGACTCTCACCAAGTTTCTCAGGCGGTCGCCCGCTTGGGGCCGACCAACTTGACATAAACCGGTAGGCTTAAAGGCATGGCAGAATTTATCTACACCATGACCAAAGCCCGCAAAACTGTGGGCGATAAAGTCATCCTCAACGACGTTTCAATGTCGTTCTTCCCCGGTGCAAAAATCGGTATGGTCGGCCCCAACGGTGCCGGTAAGTCAACCATCCTGAAAATTATGGCGGGTCTTGACACCCCCTCCAACGGTGAAGCACGACTCTCCGATGGCTACACCGTGGGTATCCTTATGCAGGAGCCCCCGCTCAATGAAGAAAAAACCGTCCTGGGTAACGTCCAGGAAGGCGTGGGCGAAATCTACGAGAAGATTGTTCGTTACAACGAAATCTCAGAAGAAATGGCTAACCCCGATGCCGATTTCGACTCCCTCATGGAAGAAATGGGCAAACTCCAGGAAGCCATTGACGCCGCCAACGCCTGGGACATTGACTCCCAGCTTGAGCAGGCAATGGACGCTCTACGTTGCCCTCCCGGAGATTCGCCCGTAACCCACCTCTCCGGTGGTGAACGCCGCCGTGTAGCTCTCTGTAAGCTCCTGCTTCAGAAGCCCGACCTGCTCCTGCTCGATGAGCCCACCAACCACCTAGATGCCGAATCGGTGCTCTGGCTCGAACAGCACCTGCAGTCCTACGAGGGCGCTGTTATTGCCATTACCCACGACCGATACTTCCTCGATCATGTGGCTGAATGGATTGCCGAAGTAGACCGCGGCAACCTCTACCCCTACGAGGGTAACTACTCCACCTACCTGGACAAGAAGCGTGCTCGCCTTGAAGTTCAGGGTAAGAAGGACGCCAAGCTTGCTAAGCGCCTTGAAGATGAGCTGGATTGGGTTCGATCCAACGCTAAGGGCCGCCAGGCTAAGTCAAAGGCCCGTCTGGCTCGCTACGAGGAGATGGCAGCTGAGGCGGAGAAGACCCGTAAGCTTGACTTTGAGGAAATTCAGATTCCCCCGGGACCGCGCCTGGGCAACGTGGTTATTGAGGCCGAGAACCTGCAAAAGGGTTTTGACGGCCGTTCACTGATCAAGGGCCTCTCCTTCTCGCTACCCCGCAACGGTATCGTTGGCGTTATCGGCCCTAACGGTGTGGGTAAGTCAACCCTGTTCAAGACTATTGTCGGTCTCGAAGCCCTGGACGGTGGCACCCTCAAGGTGGGCGAGACCGTCAAGATTTCCTACGTTGACCAGAACCGTTCAAACATTGACCCCGAAAAGTCGCTGTGGGAGGTTGTCTCTGACGGCCTGGATTACATTCAGGTTGGCAAGGTTGAAATGCCTTCGCGCGCCTACGTTTCAGCCTTCGGCTTCAAGGGCCCTGACCAGCAGAAGAAGGCCGGTGTGCTTTCCGGTGGTGAGCGCAACCGTCTGAACCTGGCTCTGACCCTCAAGCAGGGGGGCAACCTCTTACTGCTCGATGAGCCTACCAATGACCTGGACGTTGAGACCCTGACCTCGCTGGAAAACGCTCTGCTAGAGTTTCCCGGCTGCGCCGTTGTGGTCTCCCACGACCGTTGGTTCCTAGATAGGGTTGCTACCCATATTTTGGCTTGGGAAGGCACCGATGAGCAGCCCGATAATTGGTACTGGTTTGAAGGCAACTTCGAGTCCTACGAGAAGAACAAGGTGGAGCGCCTGGGCCCCGATGCCGCTAAGCCTCACCGCCTTGTCCACCGTAAGCTGACCCGCTAAGGCTTACAATGACCGGCTCAACCTGTAAGCTCTTATCCCTGACGGTAGTTTGGCGCAGGTAGCTCCGGTCATGGCTGTAAAGAATCCCCCGCACCCCATGAGGTGCGGGGGATTCTTGTGTTCAGAGGGCTCTTAGGTCGCGCGGTATTCGGGTAGCCGAATGAGCGCTTCTTGGGCTACCGTTGCAATGTGCTTGCCATCACGGGTAAAAATTTTACCCAGCGATAATCCACGTGCGCCCTGAGAGCTGGGGCAGTCCTGAACCAGTAGAAGCCACTCATCCGCAGGAGCCTGCCGATGGAACCAGATGGTGTGATCTAAGGAAGCTACTTTCATGCCCGGTTCTAGCCATGATTTCTGGTGGCGGCGCAGAACCGGCTCAATCTGTGTGTAGTCAGAGGCATAAGCCATAGCCGCCTGATGAATGAGCGGGTCATCCGGTAGCCTCTCCTTAGTCTTGAACCAGACCATGTTCTGAGCCGATCCGCTCGTGTCCGGGTCAAGGTAGAGCGCTGGGCTGATATGGCGGATATCGAAGGGTCTGCCGTGCGCCACCTTTTGGGCGATGGGTAGGTTGATATGCCCCAGTAGGTCGGCTGCTGTGGGGAGCGACTCGGGATCTGGCAGGTCGATGGGTATCTCCGATGAGTGCTCCGGCCCCTTAGCTACTGTCTGGAAAGAGGCAATACAGGAGAAGATAGGTGCGCCGCCTTGGTAGGCCTGAACACGCCTGCTGGCGAAAGAGCGTGTGTCGTTGAGGTTTTCTACCCCGTAGGCGAGGCTGGCGTTGACATCACCAGGGCGCAGAAAATAGCCGTGGAGTGAGTGTACCTGTTTACCCTCTACGGTCCGTGCCGCAGCAACCAGGGCTTGGGCGAGAACCTGCCCGCCGAAGATGCGGGGTGACTCTTTAGCCAGGGTCCTTGCCTGAAAGACCTGCTCATGTGCAGAGGCACTAGCTACAGGTAGGTCAAGCATAGCAAGTAGCTTGCCTGTGGGGGTGAGCGTCTCTTGGTGTGTATCTAGACTCATGGTTCTACCTTCTCATAAGTGGGCTAATGTTATGAGGGATAAGATGAAGTGATTAATTCTGTATTGAAAGAGGCACCCCATGTCTAGCCAAGGATCTGCGCATACAAGACCGTATGTGCACCTGCCCGATGAATCCACAGCCCGCGACCTCACAACCTATCTGGTGCGGGCTAAGTCTCTGGACCCGAAGGCGGCCGTCCGGTTGCAGGCTCGCGGGGATATTCTGGGGGTAACTGTGTGCGCCCTGGAACCTGAGCATCTTTTAGATACGACCCCTACGGTTCTTGGCCTGCGCGCTATCAAACTGGCTGAACCGGCTGATCTGGATATAACGGTTGAGGCTGCTGCCCTGCTAGACCGCCTGGCTCGTATTGAGCAGGAGGGCTTGCAACTGGCGCTTCCACCGGTTGCCGTGACTGCGGGCTGGGCTGGCCGGACACCACCAATCACCGGGTGGGAAAAATCTGGCTTCTACCTATCCGATGATGCACGTCAGACCGCTAAGGCCGGTATTGAGACAGTGGACGGAGCCTTGCCAGCTCACCCCGGCCATGCGGTGGTTTCAACAGTGCGTTCACGCATCTGGTCCTCACCCGTCCAAACACCAAATACTCAGGTGCCTCTGCCAGCAGGTGCTGCTTTCGCCCTTGAGGTGCTGGGCTTTTTGCCTCCGCGAGCTACCGAGCCAATGCCGGTGTGGGTGAATGGGGATTGGGCCCGTATTTCTGCTCGTGCAGGGCATGTTTTGGTGCGGTCAAGCAAGCCGTAAAGGGGGCGAGAGAATGCTTCCAGGCGCTACTGAGCCCTGTTCTGCATAGCGTGAGCGGCACGCTCAAAGTAGCCCCACATCTCGGCATCATAGAGCGGCGCAAGCTCCAGAGTGTCCATGGCCTCCCGCATATACCGCAACCAGGTGTCCCGTTCCTTAGGGCCAATATAGAAGGGGTTGTGTCGCATACGCAGACGGGGGTGGCCTCGTTCTTCCTGGTAGGTTTTGGGCCCTCCCCAGTACTGTTCCAGGAACATTCTGAGCCGTCTTTCGGCGGGGCCTAAATCAGCCTCGGGGTACATGGCTTTAAATTCCTCATCAGCTGCAACCCGCGCATAGAACTCCCGGCAGAGTTTTTCAAAAACTGGGTGCCCACCAACCTGGGAATAGAAAGAGCGGGGGTCAATATCGTCACCTTCTGGTTGGGGATTTTGACCTGCGCCGTCGGCTAGAGAGATGGGTTTGAAAGCGGGGTTGGGTAACTGATTCATGCCCTCTAGTTTACTCCCGTGCACTGGCTACGGTCTGACCACCGGCAGGGACGGGAGGTATAGAAGAGGCGGGGCCTTCACTCTCACTGAGCGAAAACCCCGCCTTTCTTGGCGCTGTAGCTTTAGGCCATATCGGCGGCCTGAACCTTGAGTGCGCGTGCTAGAGCGTCGCGGCCTTCGGCAACCTGGCGTTTGAGGGCTGCGGCGTCCTCAGGCAGCGTTTCCAGGTAGTCTTCGGCACGGTCAAGCACCTGCTGGGTGTAGACACGGGGGAAGAGCCCGGTAATAATCTGGGTGGAAACCTCGTGGGAGCGTTCACGCCAGACCTTTTCCACAGACTCAAAGTAGCGTTCGGTGTACTGGGCCGTGACCTGCGGGTTGCCGCGGTAGAAGCCAAGAATAGCCGCGCGCTGGACGTTGTTGGAAAGTTCACCGGTTTCAACGACTGCTCGCCAGGTTTCTGCTTTTGCTTCTGCGGTGGGGATAGCGGCTCGTGCTGTGGCCGCTGATTGCTGGCCGGTAGCGGTGTTGTCGTCTGCCAGAGCAGCATCGATATCTGTCTTGCTTCTGCGGCCACCGGCTGACAGTGAAATGAGCAGGGCCCACCGTAGGTCAGTATCAATCTCAAGACCCTCAAGCTGGGTGTTCCCGCTCATCAGGGCTTCGAGAGTGTCAAGCTGGCTGTCGGTGTGGGCAAGACGTGCAAAGGCCCCGACCAGCTGGAATTGCTTATCTGAACCGGCCTCAGCCTGCTGAGCAAGTTCCCACAGCCGGTCTGCAGCCTGCTGGCGTACAGACTCCGCGTGAGCGGGGTTGAGGTAAGCCCGCAGGGTAGTTTCCAGGTTGGTGAGCTGGGTACGGACAGCGGTGGAGTTAGTTTCTGCCCCGATGTTGTTAAGTACCAATTCAACGAACTGACGGGCAGGCATTTGGCCGTCGCGGGCGGTGTCCCAGAGGGAGCCCCAGACAACCCCGCGAGCAACTGAAGAATCAATAGCGCCCAGGTGGGCTACGGCGGTAGCGCGGGAACGCTCATCCAAGCGGATCTTGGCGTAGGCCAGGTCTTCATCATTGACCAGAATGAGATCGGGGCGGGCCAGCCCGACGGCCTCGGGTACCTCGGTCAGCTCGCCGTCAACGTCAATTTCTAGGCGGTGGGTGCGGGTGAGCGCACCATCTTTCATGCTGTAGAAGCCAAGGATGAGGCGGTGGGGGCGCAGGGTTTCGTAGCCCTCTGCAAAAGTCTGGCGCAGAGCCAGGCGGGCCAGAGTTCCGTCCTCTGCTTCTTCAACTTCGGTGCTTAGAGTATTGACCCCGGCAGTTTCTAGCCAGAGCTTGCTCCAGGCCCGCAGGTCGCGCCCGGAGATTGCTTCAAGCTCGGTAAGTAGGTCATCGAGCACGGTGTTGCCGTAGGCGTGCTTCTCAAAGTAGACCTTGAGGGCGGCCATAAAGTTCTCCTGGCCCACCCAGGCAACAAGCTGGCGGAGCACAGAGGCGCCCTTAGCGTAGGTGATACCGTCAAAGTTCACCTGAACATCTTGCAGATCGCGGATAGGTGCCACAATGGGGTGGGTCGAGGAGAGCTGGTCCTGGTTGTAAGCCCAGGTCTTTTCCGACGCGGAGAAAGTTGCCCAGGCTTCGGGGGCGAAACTGGTGTTTTCGGCCAAAGCCAAGGTAGACATGAACTCAGCGAAGGACTCGTTGAGCCACAGGTCGTTCCACCACTTCATGGTAACCAGGTCACCAAACCACATGTGGGCCAGTTCGTGCAGGACGGTAATGGCCCGGCGCTCAATAATTGCCTCGGTGACCTTGGAACGGAAGATGTAGCTTTCAAGGAAGGTCACCGCCCCGGCATTCTCCATGGCACCGGCGTTGAACTCGGGCACAAAGAGCTGGTCATATTTTTCAAAGGGGTAGGGAGTCTTGAACTGTTCTTCAAAAAACTCAAAGCCCTGGTGGGTGATGTGGAAGATCTCGTCAGCGTCCAGGTATTCCATGAGTGATTTACGGGCGTAGCAACCCAGCTTAATCTCTCGGCCTTGGCTGTTGGTCAGTGATGAGGAAACACCCGCGTAGGGACCAGCAATAATGGCGGTGATGTAGGAGGAAATGCGGGGAGTGGGCTTGAAGTTCCACACCTTAATGTCTGCCTGCTCGTCAACAGATGTCTCGGGCTGGTTAGAGACAACAACCCAGTGGGCGGGCGCCTTGACCCTGAACTCGAACTCAGCTTTGAGGTCGGGCTGTTCAAAAACGGGGTAAACCCTGCGAGAATCCGGAACCTCAAACTGCGAGTAGAGGTAGACCTCACCATCTACCGGGTCAACAAAGCGGTGCAGGCCTTCACCAGTGTTGGTGTAGAGCATATCGGCCTCAATCACCAGTTCGTTCTTCTGGGCTAGTGAGGGCAAAGTAATCCGAAGGCCATCAGCGCAATCTACCGGCAGGTTTTCCCCGTTGAGAACAATACTGTGGACAGTATCGGTAATCGCGTCAATAAAGGTCTCTTGCCCGGGTACAGCGTCAAAACGGACAACAGTGCGTGAACCAAACACTCGCTCGCCCCGGGTGAGGTCAAGATCAATGGTGTAGGAATCTACACGCTGAATAAGAGATGCTCTCTGCTCAGCTTCGGCGCGGGTCAAATTCATTCCAGGCATGGGGTTCCTTATCGTGGTAGAAAGGGAAGAGCCGGATAGCTCCAGTACTAGAAGGGCGGTCTTTGCCCTGCCAACAGCCACGGGTAACCTGCTGCTGCAGGTTGGTCGTCACGCAGCACATACGCCTATAATTCTATGTGGTAGCCCGTGATTCACCTAACTATCTAGTGTGGTTTCCAGCTTCCCCCTGCCGCCAACGACCTAAGGAGACACCGTGCGCGTCCACATTGCTACTGACCATGCAGGCCTTGACCTGAGCCACTACCTCATCCAGGAACTCACCGCAGCTGGCTACGAGATGGTCGACCACGGCCCAGCAGAGTACGACGCCCTCGATGACTACCCCAGCTTCTGCATCAATGCTGCGCTTGCCGTTCGTGCTGACCGTGAGGCAGGGCTAGATTCCCTGGGGATTGTTCTGGGCGGCTCCGGTAACGGCGAGCAGATGGCAGCCAATAAGGTAGCGGGCATCAGGGCAGCGCTCGCCTGGAACCACGAAACCGCCGCCCTTGCGCGTGAACACAATAATGCCCAGGTTGTAGCTGTAGGTGGCCGTCAGCACAGCAAGGAAGAGGCCCTGGACATCATCAAGGTTTTCCTGAGCACCGAATGGACCAAGGAAGAACGTCACGCCCGCCGCATCGGTCAAATGGCAGAATACGAAACCACCGGGGCAATCAGCGGCAAACACATCGATACTTACTAGGATCACCCACCCCCGCGACCAAAACCCCAGAAGGAACCCATGCCAGAAGGCCACTCCATCCACCGGCTTGCACGCCAGCTCACCGACGTTTTTGCCAACCAGCAACTTGCCGTCAGTAGCCCCCAGGGACGTTTCACCGATGGAGCGGCGCTTCTGCATGGGCACCGGCTGATCCGGTCGTTTGCCCACGGTAAACACCTCTTTGCAGAGTTCTCCAACGACCTTTACCTGAACGTACACCTGGGTATCTACGGTGCATTTACCTTTGGCGGTGACGAGCGATTCACGGGTGCCTCGTCGATTGGGGCACCGCGCAAGATTGGTGAGCAGGAGGATCACGCCCAAGAGCTCAGCGCCAAGCCGCCGGCACCGCGGCCAACCACTCGCGCTCGCCTGGTCTCTGAGCATGGGTGGGCCGACCTGGTCGGACCCACCATTTGCCGGGTTTTAACGGCTGACGAAGTGGCCCGCGTGCGTTCTCAGCTGGGGCCGGACCCTCTGAACCCGGATGCTGACCCGCAGGCCTTTTATGCCCGAGCGAGGAAGACCTCCCGACCTATCGGGGTTGCCCTGATGGACCAGAAAGTTATCTCTGGTGTCGGCAACATTTTTAGGGCTGAATCTCTGTTCAGGTGCGGTATCGATCCTTTCCGCCCCGCAAAAGAATGTAGTAGCTCTGAACTTGAGGCTCTCTGGGGCGATAACAAGCACCTGCTTGAAATTGGTGTCAGGGTGGGCCGGATTATTACAACTGAGCCGGCTGACCGCCCTGGTGTTTCTGAATATGAGGCCTGGCCTGAGCACGCAAATTACGTCTATCACCACCAGGGGCAGGCTTGTTTACGGTGCGGGAGCACGATTGCATTGCAAGAAGTTGCTGGGCGAAAACTGTATTGGTGCCCCGGCTGTCAGCGTTGAGAAGGTCCTCTAAACTCTTTGAGTTACAGGGTTTTGTGCTCTGTAGGCTCTGTCAGCTCATAATCTCGATAGGCGACCCTAATGTCCCTGGATTTATCGATTAGGTTGAAGAATCCTAAAGTCGGCATGTGGACTGTTGAACGCGTAGGGTTGCTTCGCGGTTCTTTTGAGCTGGCTAAAAGAGCTCTTTTAGAGGGCGCTCAAGCAGGGATAGGCTTATGCTGTAGGAAAGTGCAGTAGAGGTTGGGGAGGGTAGCGTGAGCCTTAAGAGTTCTTTGTTGAGGCGAGCTCGACTACTGCTGGTTGATATTGAGGGCACCCTGCTTGATAGTGAAACCGCTACATCTCTAGGGTTTTACCGGGCCCTTCAGAGGTATGGTTTTCGGGGTGATTTTGCTGAGTCGCAAGCTTTGTACCGCGTCTGGTCAGATATTCAGCGGGAAGATTTTCAGCTGTATTTGGCAGGGGAGCAGGCCTTTGATCAGCACTACTACCAGCGGATAGCCAGCATGCTTAACCTCATGACGGGCACTGCCCATTCCCAAGAACGGGCAGAGGGCTTCTTGGGCTGTTTTGAGGCCCACCGTCGGCAGGCCTGGGTTGCTTTTGACGATGTTGAGGGCTTCATGCGTGGCCTCGACCTTTATAGTTCTCATCTTCAAGTAGTTGCCGTAACTAACGGGTCGCAGGCGCTTGAACAGGCCAAGCTGGATACTTTAGGCCTTTCAGATCTGCCGCTGCTAACATCACAACTCCTGGGTACCAGCAAGCCAAAAGAAGATTTTTTCCGTCTCATCTGCGCCGCTCTTGAAACCGACCCAGCTTTTGCTGTGCATGTGGGCAATAATTTTTTGGCAGATGTGCAAGCCCCGGTAGGAGCCGGCCTTGGAGCGGTTTGGGTTAACAGGAGCAGGCGTCACCAGCAGATTCCGCCCGGTATTGAGCGGGTTAGGGCGCTGACTGAACTTATCGATCACTACTAGAAACTTGAGACCGTAGAACACCCTCTGCAAAATGGACGGCACAAAAAAGCGACCACCTGCCGGTGGTCGCTTTTCTTTGGAGCGGCTGACGGGAATCGAACCCGCGTATCAGGCTTGGGAAGCGTGCGCTCTACCATTGAGCTACAGCCGCAGGAGAGGGGATGACGGGAATCGAACCCGCGTAATCAGTTTGGAAGACTGAGGCTTTACCATTAAGCTACATCCCCGTGTGGGGTGGCGTCCTCGTGGACGATTTCTAGTAAACCCGGTTTGTGGTGGGCTTGTCAAATCGGCTAGGCTAGAAAAGTCGGCAACACGCCCTAGGCGTAATGCGGTCGCCAGTTAGATTTTACGATGGGTTCCCGCTAGACTAGGTGTTGCCTTCCGTGCAATACGGGGTGTGGCGTAGCTTGGCTAGCGCGCCTGCTTTGGGAGCAGGAGATCGCAGGTTCGAATCCTGTCACCCCGACGTGAAATAGATCGGCCCGCCGGAAACGGCGGGTTTTTCTATAGAACGATTAGTTTGCCGCACTCATATTTAGTTCCGGGTTGCGGTTCCCTCAAGATATCAGGAGATCAACGGACGTGAAGACTGCCGTCGAGAAGATCAACCCGACCCTCGCAAAAATCGAGGTCGAGGTTCCCTTCGCTGAGTTCAAGACCTACCTTGACCGCACCTACAAGTCACTGGCTAACCAGATTTCAGTTCCTGGTTTCCGCAAGGGCAAGACCCCTAAGGCTCTGATTGATCAGCGTGCTGGCTTCGACTTTGTTGTTGAGAACGCTCTGAATGAAGCGCTGAACAGCTACTACTCCCAGGCTCTGGCTGAGAACGAGCTCACACCCCTGGCTCAGCCCGAACTGGACATCATTGCAAAGCCCGAAGAGGGCAACCGTGAAGCGGACCTCAAGCTCCTTATAGAGGTTACCGTTCGCCCCGAAATTGAACTGCCTGACTACTCAGGCATCAAGGTTGAGGTTGCAAGCGTAGAAGTTACTGAAGAAGACGAGCAGAAGGCACTCGATGCCCTGCGTGGCCGTTTCGGTACCCTCAAGGCTGTTGAGCGACCCGCCGCTGACCAGGACTTCCTGACCATTAACATCGCCGCTGAAATCGATGGCCAAGAAGTTGACGCTGCCAACGACCTGTCCTACCAGGTAGGCTCCGGCACCATGCTGGAGGGCTTGGACGAAGCTGTTCTTGGCCTGTCTGCTGGTGAAGATGCAACCTTCGTGACCAAGCTTGCCGGTGGCGAGCACGCTGGTGAAGAGGCAACCGTCAAGGTTTCTGTCACCGCTGTTAAGGAACGCGAACTGCCCGAGGCAGACGACGACTTCGCTCAGCTGGCCTCCGAATTCGATACCATTGCAGAGCTCAAGGAAGACCTGAAGAAGCAGGCCGCTGACTCCAAGGTTGCCGAGCAGGGCGCAGAAGCGCGTGATAAGGTTCTTGACTCGCTGGTTGAACTGGTAGAAGTTCCTGTTCCCGAGAAGGTTATTGAAGACCAGCTGGAGCAGCATTTCAAGACCCCCAGCCAGGAAGCTGACCACGACACCGAAGAGCACCGCGCTGAGGTTCGTGAGAACACCGAACGTGCCTTCAAGAACGAAATCATTCTCGACGCAATCGCCGAGAAGGAAGAAGTTTCTGTTGAGCAGTCCGAGCTGATCGACTACATCATCACCATGAGCCAGCAGTACGGTATGGACCCCAACCAGTTCGCTCAGATGCTTGACGGCTCAGGCCAGTCCGGCATGATCGTTGGCGAAGTTCGCCGCTCCAAGGCTCTGGCCGCTGTTCTGGCTAAGGCTGAGGTTGTTGACGCAGACGGTAAGGCTGTTGACCTCTCATCATTCCTTAACGACAATGATGGCCAGCAGTAAGTACTAGCCTGCACCGACCTTGGTGCTTTAGTACAAGGCCCCGCCCAGCTAAGGCTAGGTGGGGCCTTTGTTCTGTCTCCTTCCCTGGGCTGGGCAGGCTAAGAGACCGTTTGCCCTAACATGCCATCAGCGAACTGAGGCTCTTTTGTGCTCACGCCAGTGCCCAAAAGCGATAACCTGAATGTCAAGCAATTCTTTGGTGCCCGCAGTCTGCGGCCGCCGCCACCGACACAAGGAGCGGAATCAATGTCCTTCACCCTTCCTGAAGCACACCAGGCCCCCGCCATGGAAACACCCATGGGGAGCCAGGACGACTATATCTATAACCGTCTACTCAAAGAGCGCATTATCTGGCTGGGGTCAGAAGTACGCGATTCCAACGCCAACCGTATCTGCTCCCAGCTCCTTTTGCTCTCGGCTGAGGACCCCGAGGCCGATATCTACCTCTACATCAACTCACCGGGTGGTTCTGTAACCGCAGGCATGGCTATCTACGACACCATGCAGCTTATCCCCAACGACGTTGTCACCGTTGTGACCGGCATGGCCGCCTCAATGGGGCAGTTCCTGCTCACAGCAGGGGCACCCGGCAAGCGCTACGCCACCCCTAATGCCCGTATCCTTATGCACCAGCCCTCCGGCGGTATCGGTGGTACCGCATCAGATATTCGCACCCAGGCCCAGCTCATTTTGGATATGAAGAGGCGACTGAGCGAAATCACCGCAGAGCGCACCGGCCAGACCGTAGAAACCATCCTGCGCGATAACGACCGTGATAACTGGTTCACCGCAGAAGAAGGCCTGGCTTACGGCTTCTTCGACAAGATTCTGGACAAAATTGGCCCGGCCACCAGCGCCACCGACAAGTAAACCGGCCACGCAAGACTTTCTAGGAGAAACCGAATGATTCACCTCCCCTCATCTACCGCCCCGGCCGGTATGCCCACCGACCGCTACGTGCTCCCCAACTTTGAAGAGCGTACCCCCTACGGCTACAAGCGCCAGGACCCCTACGCCAAGCTCTTTGAAGACCGCATCATTTTCTTGGGCGTTCAGGTCGATGATGCCTCAGCCGATGACATCATGGCCCAGCTCCTGGTTCTTGAGTCCCAGGATCCTGACCGTGACATCACTCTTTACATCAACTCACCCGGTGGCTCCTTCACCGCGATGACTGCAATCTACGACACCATGCAGTACATCCGCCCCGAGATTCAAACTGTCTGCCTGGGTCAGGCCGCATCAGCCGCCGCTGTCTTGCTGGCAGCCGGTACCCCCGGTAAGCGTCTTGCCCTGCCCAACGCCCGCGTACTGATTCACCAGCCTGCGCTATCGGGTCAGCAGGGCGGCCAGGCATCAGACATTGAGATTCACGCCAACGAAGTAATGCGCATGCGTGAGTGGACTGCCCAGACTCTTGCTCTGCACGCCGGTAAGACCTTTGAAGAGGTCGATAAGTCGATTGAACGTGACAACATTCTGACCGCTAAAGCGGCACTGGAGTACGGCATCGTCGACCAGGTGCTTGAGTCACGCAAGGCCAATAAGCCGGCATTCAACACTGCTGAGAAGCACGACTAGATAGATACCCCAAACCGTTGGGTATTGGCGCCGCCTTTGGTTCTGCTCCACGAGAGTAGAGAGCCGATGGCGGCGTTTTATATGGATTATCGAGTCGGGGTGATATCTGTGAGAACACAGATGTCATTGTTTCGTCATCTTTCCTTAAACGTCACACAATTGGGCTGGCTAATTTTTCAGGGTAGATTATGTAGTGGAACCCAAAGAAAGGTAGGGGTATGGCTCGTCTAGGCGATAGCACCACTCTTCCCAAATGTTCATTTTGTGGCAAGAATCAGCGGCAGGTTCGTAAGCTGATTGCTGGCCCCAATATCTACATCTGCGATGAATGTATTGAGCTGTGCAACGAGATTCTTGAAGAGGAACTGACCGAGGTCAAGGGTCTAGGGTCTGCTGAAGAACTCCCCAACCCCCGTGAGATCTTTGACCACCTCCAGGAGTACGTCATTGGGCAGGAGGCCGCTAAGCGTGCCCTGTCTGTAGCGGTCTACAACCACTACAAGCGTATTCGGGCGCAAGAAAGCTCAGCTTTTGAGGCTAAGGAGCTTTTGGCTACTGACGGTGAAGACGTTGAGATTGCTAAGTCCAATATTCTGCTGGTTGGCCCGACAGGTTCCGGCAAGACTTACCTGGCCCAGACCCTGGCCAAAAAACTCAACGTGCCTTTTGCGGTTGCCGATGCGACCTCACTCACGGAGGCTGGTTATGTGGGCGAAGACGTTGAGAACATTCTGCTCAAGTTAATTCAGGCCGCCGATGGGGACATTCAAAAAGCCCAGCGCGGCATCATCTACATTGATGAAATCGATAAAATTTCCCGTAAGGCAGATAACCCTTCCATCACTCGAGACGTTTCGGGTGAGGGGGTGCAACAGGCACTCCTTAAAATCCTTGAGGGTACGGATGCATCGGTGCCTCCACAGGGCGGTCGTAAGCACCCTCAGCAGGAATTCCTCAAGATTAACACTTCCAATATCCTCTTTATCGTGGCCGGTGCTTTTGCCGGTATCGAAGAGATAGTAGGTGGGCGGGTAGGCCGCAAGGGTATTGGCTTTGGTGCCTCGATTGAGCAGGCCGCCAAGGAGAGCGATATCCTCACTAAGCTCATGCCCGAAGACCTACTGAAATTTGGTCTGATCCCTGAGTTCATTGGCCGCCTGCCAGTGCTTGCTACGTTGGGTAAGCTGACCGAGAGCGACCTCAAACGGATTCTGACCGAACCCAAGAACGCTCTGGTCAAGCAGTACAAACGTATGTTCGCCCTTGACGGTGTTGAACTGATTTTTGAGGACGGCGCCATTGCCGCCATTGCCCGCCAGGCTGTTGAACGCGACACCGGTGCTCGCGGTTTACGTTCCATCATGGAGTCTATTCTGCAACCGGTCATGTTCGATGTACCCAGCCGTAGTGACGTATCGGCGGTCATTATCGATGCCGATGTTGTCACCGGCGATAAAGACCCGATTCTCGTCATTGATAATTCGGTGGAAAAGAAGAGCGCTTAAGAAAAGCCCCGCTCCGGGAATAGTATCCCGGAGTGGGGTGTTTTGCTGGTGATAGTATTTCGGTGCAAAAGCACAGCTTTCTCTGAAAGGAGCCCCTGTGGCTGAGAACAAAGTTGATTTTTGGTTTGACCCCACCTGCCCCTGGTGCTGGATGACCTCCCGTTGGATTAAAGAGGTCCAGGGCCTGCGCGATGTTGAGGTCACCTGGCATCCCTTCTCTCTGTCTGTTCTCAATGAGGGGCGTGACCTGCCTGCTGACTACCAGGCACACATGGAAACGGCCTGGGGCCCGGCCCGTGTAGTTACTGCCGTCGCTCAGAAGTACTCGCAGGCCGAGGTTGATGCGCTCTACACGGCCCTGGGGGAGGAGATCCACCACCAGCAGAACAAGGGCGGTGAACTCTACGCTGACGCCATTACTAAGGCTCTGGAAACTGTTGGCCTGCCCTCTGAACTTGCGCAGGCTGCTTTCACTGAAGAATACGATGAGTTCATGCGCGACTCAACCCGTGCGGGCCTCGAAGCCGCCGGTGGCGATGACATCGGTGTGCCGCTGATCAGTATTAACGGCGTGACCTTCTTTGGTCCGGTCATGAGCCCTGCCCCCACCGGTGAAGAAGCCGCTAAGGTCTTTGATGGGGCTGTAGCACTAGCCTCTTACCCCGGTTTCTTTGAAATTAAGCGACCCAGAACAGTGGGTCCCATCTTCGCAGCTAGAGCAGAGAACTAGAGTGAAGCCCCCGGAGGGTCCCTTGAAGGGAACCTGCTCCGGGGGCTTTGCTTATGCCTGCTAGCTACTTTTGTGCGCGAGCCTGGTTTTTGGCGGTGGCATTGTAGGTGTAGTTAACCGCTCCATCAGAAGTAAACTCCAGCATGGCAAAAACATGGCTTGCCATAATAATAAAGACGGCATAGAGGTTTCCGCCTTCGGCTGATCCAGCCGAGACCGAGAGCGCTGTACCTACGAATGAGAGACTCAGAAGTGCCAGGATTATTTTTCGTGATCGCTGGCTGCCACGAATTACTTGGATACAGAGGAAGACCTGAGTCACAGTAATGAGGATCAGCAACCCGCTAAGAGTCCACTGGGTTATAGTCATAGCATTAGAGATATGGGCTAGTTCATCCCCAGTTAGGCTATTCTCCAAACTCAAAAAATCGCCCCGAGAGATTTGCCAGAGGTTAATACCTAACTGGAACATCGCCAGAATGCCCACAAAGAGTGCAGCTACCCAGACGCTGGGCGGTGCTTCTTGGACCAGTTCCCAGGCGGGCCGGTGGCCTCTGAGCTTTTCTGGGCTAAGGTCTGAGTTTTCTGCTGGTGAGGGCTGAAGCTGAGCAAGTTCCAAGATGGGGAGGTTACCGTCGGTGAGGATATCATCCCCACCACCGTTACGGGAGTGGTAGCCGGTAGAGAAATCCTTGATGACCTCAACCTGAGTCTGGGGGTTGCAGTAGGCGACAGTTTCTACTACATAATCTCGTTCCTTATCAGTGTCTGCATCAATCTTATGGGTGACTTGGAGTGTGAAAAGGGAAAGTCCGACGGCCCTGTCGAAGGTTGCGCCAGCTAGCCAATCAACTGAGGCACCGCCGGGCAGCTTCCACCCCTGAGGGGCCTTCCAGAAACGTACATGGTGTCGTTTTTGGGGCGACCCATCAACCTCTTGCTGGTAGGCGAAATCCTCTTTGCGGTTAAAGAGATAGAGAGGGGAAACCGGTGCAGTGGGGTAGGGAGTTCTCGTGAGAGTATTGCGAATAATATGCCAGGAGGATGCTAACGTGACAGGCTCTGCCTGATGCCAGCCTGCCTGGGTCATGGCGCGGTGGATATCTGCTTCTTCCCCTCTGATACCTATGTTAATAGGGTCTCCCAAAAGGCCGTCACCGGTCCGAGCACGACCGATAAAGTAGCTGGGCACATAAATATCGGTCATGATTCGGTGAAAACGCGGCAAGGTGAAATAAGCACAGATACCCCAGAAGACAATGATTAGGGGGATAGCCCACCAGGAATGGGTGCTGGCTTCTATGAGGGCTACAATGGCCAGCCAAATTGAGGCCAGACCAGCTCCAATGAAATAGAGCTTGTCCAGGGCACCCGAGAATACCCGCCTATCTGCTTGAAATTGCAGGTAGCTTTTGATCTTTTCGGGCGAGGTATTGCCCCGGTATCGCGGGTAATTGGGATCAGAGTTCATAGGTCTATCAGTCCAGTCTAGTGTCAGGGTAGTAAAGGAGAGGCCTAGCCCGGGTGAATGAGCTAGGCCTCTCTCAGGGGGTAAGCCGTTTAGGGCAGGTAAGGAAGGCTAGGAAGCCCTCTCTTCTTCTGCCCTGAGCTTGACCTGGCTGATCTCTAGTTCGGCTTGAGCGTCTTGAACCTGCAGAGTGAGCTGGTGAGCATTTCCGGCTGCCTTCAGGTCTGCTAGGCCAGCCTTGAGGCGCTGGATAGACTGCTGAGAACCGGTAATTACTGCTGACTCAACTTCAGTACGCTGTTTGACCTGGGCCTGGCTCTTAGCCTTGCGTATCCCTCCCAGAGCGGCCGCCACGGTGGGCAGAATCTCTGCGTCAGCGGTTTTGGCAAGTTTCGCGTAACCGGCAGTGGTAGGCCAGGGTGCACGGTGCACCGAGCCTGCCCTCCACCAGGACCAAATCTCATCGGTCACGAAGGGTAGGAAGGGCGCAAACATACGGAGCAGAGCGTCCAAGGTGGTGGCAAGAGCCGACAGAACTGATGCCTGTTCAGCGTCTCCTGCCTTGCCGTAAGCGCGGTCCTTAATGAGCTCAACGAAGTCATCGGTGAAGTGCCAGAAGAAAGTCTCGGAAATCTGGAGGGCACGAGCGTACTCGTAATTCTCAAAGGCCGCAGTAGATTCCTCAACCAGGCTAGCTAGACGAGCCAGCAGGGAGCGATCCAGGTCGTTGGTGAGCAGGTTAGCTTGTGCTTGGGTGGTGATAACTGACTGAGCAGTTGCCCCCAGACCCAGCACGAACTTTGAAGCGTTCAGGAGTTTGATAGCCAGGCGGCGACCAATCTTCATCTGGGCTTCATCGTAGGCGGTGTCGGCACCCAGCTTGGCGCTGGCCGCCCAGTAACGGACCGCATCCGAACCGTACTTTTCCAGCACCTCATGGGGAACAACCACGTTGCCCTTGGACTTGGACATCTTCTTACGATCCGGGTCTAGAATCCAGCCTGACAGTGCGGTATCGGTCCAGGGAACAGAGTTCTCTAGTGAGTTTGAGCGAACCACGGTGGAGAAGAGCCAGGTACGGATAATGTCGTGGCCTTGGGGGCGCAAATCCATAGGGAAGGTGACCTCGTGCAGCTCCCGATCCACTGCCCAGCCGGTGGCAATCTGCGGGGTCAGTGACGAGGTAGCCCAGGTATCTAGAACATCGGGGTCAGCGATAAAGCCACCGGGTAGGCCACGCTGATCCTCGGTGTAACCGGGTGCAGGCTCTGAGGCGGGGTCTACCGGCAGCATCTCAGCGCTAGGAACAATCGGCTCATCGTAGTTGGGCTCACCATCGGCGTCCAGGGCGTACCAGATGGGGAAGGGCACACCGAAGAAGCGCTGGCGTGAAATGAGCCAGTCACCGTTGAGGCCCTCTACCCAGTTCTCGTAGCGGGAGCGCATAAAGGTGGGGTGCCAGGTAATCTGGCGGCCACGCTCAATAAGAGCTTCGCGGCGCTCGGCATCGCGGCCACCGTTGCGGATATACCACTGGCGTGAGGCCACGATTTCAAGGGGCTTGTCGCCCTTTTCGTAGAACTTGACCGGGTGGGTAATGGGCTTGGGGTCGCCGTCCATTTCGCCGGCTTCAATCAGCATCTCGACCACGGTCTTTTGCGCGGTAAAGACGGTTGCACCGGCCATACGGGCGTAGCGTTCACGGCCCTCGGGGCTGGTAATCCAGTCGGGGGTTTCTGAAGCGAAGCGGCCGTCGCGGCCAATGAGTGCGCGGGTATCAAGCTGGAGCTCACGCCACCAGGTGACGTCGGTGGTGTCGCCAAAGGTACAAATCATGGCGATACCGGCACCCTTGTCGGGCTGAGCCAGAGGGTGCGCCTTAATCTCGACCTCAACGCCGAAGAGCGGGGAGGTGACCTTGGTACCAAAGAGAGGCTGGTAGCGCTGGTCATCGGGATGGGCCACCAGAGCTACACAGGAAGGCAGCAGCTCGGGGCGGGTGGTCTCAATCCATACCTTCTCGCCGTTTTCGCGGTGGAAGGAGATGCGGTGGTAGGCACCGGGGCGTTCCTTATCTTCCAGCTCGGCCTGGGCAACCGCGGTGCGGAAGGTGACATCCCACATGGTGGGGGCCTCTGCCATGTAGGCATCGCCGCTGGCTAGATCGTTCAGGAAGGCAAGCTGGGAGACCTTGCGGGAGTGGGCATCAATGGTGCGGTAGGTGTGTGACCAGTCCACCGAAAGACCCAGAGTGGTGAAGAGTTCTTCAAAGACCTTTTCGTCTTCAACAGCAAGAATCTCGCAGAGTTCAATGAAGTTCTGGCGTGAGATACGCGGCCAGTCACGCTGGTTCTTGGCAGGCTTCTCGGGTGCGGTGAAGTTGGGGTCGTAGGGGATAGCGGGGTCGCACAGAACCCCGTAGTAGTTCTGAACACGGCGCTCAGTGGGCAGGCCGTTATCGTCCCAGCCCAGGGGGTAAAAGACGTTCTTGCCCTTCATGCGCTGGTAGCGGGCGATGACGTCGGTCTGGGTGTAGGAGAACATGTGCCCCACATGCAGGGAGCCAGAGGCTGTGGGAGGCGGGGTGTCGATGGAGTAGACCTGCTCGCGGGTGGTGTCCCGGTTAAAAGCGTAGGTCTTGTGCTCGGCCCAGTTCTGTGTGAACTTCTTTTCGAGGCCTTCGAGGCCGGGCTTTGCGGGAACGGTAATGTCTACTGCGGGTTCTGCGGGCGTGTCTGTGCCCTGGTTTATTTCAGCCATGCTTTTCATTCTCTCATGTCTTGAGGCTCTATGCACCCGGGCCTTGGCGCTCAAAGCTCGTAAGATGGAGGTAGCCGCACCGTTTGCGTGCCAAGCAACTACCCCGCAGATTGAGGAGCATACCCATGGCCCTTCCCGCTAACCCCTTTAGCCCCGATGCTCAAGCTGGAAAAGTGGCGGTGGTGACCGGTGCCTCCTCGGGGATTGGGCGGGCAACAGCCCAGCTCATGGCCGCTACCGGCTGGACTGTCTACGCCGTAGCCCGCCGCGCTGAACGGCTCCAAGCACTTGCCCGGCAGTGTGGTGTGCGCCCGGTGGTCCTAGATATTACTGACCGTGACGCGGTGGTTGAGCAAGCCGCACGGATTCTGGAAGAAACCGGGGGACAGCTCGATGCGCTGGTTAATATCTCCGGTGGCGCTCTGGGTGTGGATGCCGTGGCTGATGCTGACCCCGACGGCTGGTTGTCCATGTTCAACCTCAATGTTGTGGGAACACTGAACATGGTCAAGGCCTTCCTACCCGCCTTGCGCGCTAACGGGCAGGGCACCGTACTCAATCTGACCTCCACAGCGGCTGAAGCTGGTTACGAAGGTGGAGCAGGCTACAACGCCGCCAAGTTCGGGGAACGCGCGCTGACCGAAACCCTGCGTCTTGAAGAAGCAGAGAACAACGTGCGCGTGATTGAGATCCGCCCAGGAATGGTTCGCACCGAAGAATTCTCCCTCAACCGCCTGGGCTCGGGCGAAGCTGCGGCCAAGGTCTACGCCGGAGTAGAGAAACCGCTCCTGGCCGAAGACGTAGCCCAGACCGTCACCTTTGCGGTGAACATTCCCCACCACATCAACCTGGACCATATCACTCTGCGCCCGGTCGCCCAGGCCGCCCAGTATAAGGTCATTCGGACTGGGGCATGAAGAATAAGCAGGGGAAACAACTGAGCTGGTTCCATCAAAAAACGTTTCACAACGAAATCAGTTGAGGCTCTTTGAGTAGAATCAGTAAAGGTGGATGTTTGTCTTGGTGAAGCAGATATTTGCAGTTTTGAACAGTTCGATAATGTGATGCAGGAAGCGGAAGAAGATGAGCGATAATCTCGGTGCAATTGATGGCAACGTTGAGTTTAACTTCGGGCACGCCGAAACCCTCAAAAGCGCTTTGAGGAACGCGGCGGGTCTCTTAAGAACTCAAGCTTCTTCGCGCGCTTCACTTGTCGCCACCGCCCGGCAAGAATTTCGAGGGTACTTTGAAGAACTTTTTGCTTCCAATGCCCAGACAGCTGCCAGCGATGCAGATGAGATCGCTACGGCACTGAGTAATGCTGTTGGCTTGGTGGACGACCTTGTTCAAAGGGCAAAAGAAGAGAACGAACGTCGCCGCCTTGCACGCGAGTTCATCGCTGAGCAGAAGCGCCTTAAAGATACATTTGGGGGGGCTCAAGGAGGCCTACGACAACATTTTTGGCGCACCTGAACCCCCAGTGGGCCCACCATCAACCCCCATCAACAAGAGTGCTCCGACTCCGGATAATACCCCGCGTCAAACACCCAGCCCTGGCAACGGTAGGGGCGGCGGGGGGCACAACATCCGCTATTCCTGAAAATCTCAGGGCTTTCAGTACCGGCTTGGAACCGCTGGATACAGAGGTCAAGGGTAAGAAAACATCCCTGGATACTGCTTATGCGGATTTTCAGGGGAGCTGCAACTACGGTTCCCTCGATGCGGCTGGTGCTATTGGAGCTATTGATATCTGGCTTGAGAAGAACGCTCAAGATATTAGGTGGGCTCACACGCTTGCTCAAGCTTTTGAGGACGCAGGGGCGCACGCGGGTCACCCCGTCCCACTAGCTGATTCTGCTCTGGCTACGGCACTTAATAACGCAGGTGTATCAGCGATCCGTGAAGATATGACTGTGGTAAACCCTTCCGCTGTTGGCGGTCAACCAACTAGCGGGTACACGCTTGACCCGGTTAATACCGGTAACGGTAACTTTATTGAACCGGAGAATGATCTTTCTTTTGCGGGTGCTTGCTCGGCTCTAGCGCTTACCCGTATGTATAACTCGCGCGGTGAGACGGGCGGGGTTTTTGGCCCTGGGTGGAGCTCTGTGCTCGATACTGCTCTTATCTTTGATGATGAGCAGGCAACCTGGGCTATGCACGATGGCAGAAAGATTTCTTTTGCGCGGTCGGGGGAGGGCTTCTTACCCTGTGCTGACGAGAACTTTTGGCTTGTACCGGTAGCAGATGCAAGTACCGTTCTGATACCTGAGGTTCTGAGCGGTCGGGTCGCCTGGGTTGTTGCCAATAATACCGGTTCCGGGTGGTTCTTCACTGCTGCGGGTGACTGGCTTGGTTCTGCTCAGGGGCCGGGAACGGGAGTCTATGTTGACCGTGATCGCCAGGGCGAAATTACTGCCCTAAGGCATGAGCGCGGCAGGGTTATCTCTTTTGAATATGTAGATGGCAAGGTCGCTGTTGCAACCAGCTCTGATGGGCGAAGGATTGAGTATTCCTACAGCGCAGCTGGTTTGCTGACCGAGGCTAAGGGTAGTAACTACCACCGCCGCTACACGCACAATGAGCAGGGTCTTATTGAAGTGGTGGCTGATGCCGCTGGCGTTCAGGAAGTCGTCAATACTTATGACCAGTACGGCAGGGTTATTAGCCAGAAGACCCCGCACGGTCGTTTAGTCAGGTTCTCCTACCTGCCCGGCCGAGTTACCGTTGTGGCTGATGAAGATGGCCAGCGGTCTAACTCTTGGATTTCAGATGCCAAGGGTAGGTTGGTGGGCGTTATTGATGCTCACGACCATCGGCAGTCGATGTCTTATGACCGCAAGGGTAACCTTGTCTCTGTTACTGAACGCGACGGTTCAATGACCGTGCATGCTTATGATAAGCGTGGACGGCGAACCCGCACAGTAACACCAGAGGGTTCTGACATTACTTTTGCCTGGGATGAGCAGGACCGTATCACCGATGTTGTGACTACCACCGGTGGTCTGATTTCCTACTCCTATGAGGGGCAGGACCGTAACCCCTGCAAGATTCGCGATGCACTGGGCGGTATCACCCATTTGACCTGGGAGTCCGGTCTTTTGACTGGGGTTGTTGGGCCGACCGGGGTGCCCTTGAGTTTTACCTACGATTCCTTCGGTAACCTGACGAGCGTAACGAATGCTTACGGTGATACTGCGCGTATGGTCTATGACCAGGCTGGGCGTGCTGTTGGGGCTATTTCGCCGGGTGGCCATAAGACGCGTTTTACCTATGATGCCGCCGGTCAGGTGGTGGGTAAGGTTGACCCTGATGGCGCAACTCACCGCTACGAGTACGATACTGCGGGCCGTCTGGTAGCAATCGTGGACCCTGCGGGTGAGCGTACTTCTATGCGCTACGGTGCGCACGGCCAGGTTGCCCAGACTATTGACCCGCTGGGCCGGTCGGTGTCACGTGAGTTTGACGATATGGGTAACGTCTCTGCGGCTATTTTGCCTGACGGGGCCTCCTGGGGCTTTGAGCATGACAGCCTTTCACGACTGGTGGCGATTACGGACCCTGCGGGTTCTGTGTGGAGCCGTGAATACGATCAGACCGGTCAGCTTGCTGCGACTGTTGACCCTTTGGGTAACCGGGTTACGGCGAGCCTTGACCGTGCTGACCAGCGGATTACGCTGAATGATATTTTTGGCACCGTTACGATTACTACCGATGCGTATGGTCGGCCGGTTAAGCGCGAAAATTTGGATGGCTCTGTTGAGCTGACTTCCTACGACCTTGCTGGTAATCCCGTTGAGCTGGTCGATGGTGAGGGTGCTCTGACTCGGTGCGAGTATGACCTTGCGGGTCGTTTGGTTGCGGTCGTTGGCCCTGACGGTGCCCGTGTGAGCTACGAGTATGATGATGCTGGTCGTGCTTACCGTTATATTGATGCATCGGGCGCTGTGACTGAGTTGGTTTACGACGCTGATTCCCGTGTGGTTGCTAAGGTGAACCCTGCTGGTGAGCGCTCAGAGTATGAGTACGATGCCTGCGGTCGCCTGGTCAGGTCTGTAAGCCCGGGTAGGGGAGTAGCACGTTACGGCTACGATGTCTGTGGCCGTCTGACCTTTATGCAGGATGGCTCATTCGGTATTCGCCGCTTCAAGTACGATGCTGCCGGTCAACTGGTGCAGGCTATCAATGGCTTGGGTGGGCGCACCCGGTATGAGTATGACCTGCGTGGCCGTATGGTGCGTATGGTTGACCCTGCTGGGGGTGTAACAACCCGTACTTACACGCAGTTGGATAAGGTCGATTCTGTGACCGATGCTCTGGGGCGTGTTACGCAGGCTACCTATGATGCGGCTGGGCATCAGCTTTCTCAGACTGATCCTACGGGCCGGGTTACTAGCTGGACCTATGACTCTGAGGGCCGCGAAACCTCAATGAGCGTCAATGGGCGTTTGGTTTCTTCGGTTGAGCGTGACTTTGCTCAGCGTAAGGTGCGCGTTCACGAGTATTTGGGTGACAGCGAGACTGTGCACGAGTTGCAGTATGACCGTGTGGGCAGGCTTCTTTCGCGTTCGCGTGGCGAATCGACTATGCGCTGGTCCTATGATGTGGCTGGCAAGTTGCTGTCGAGGGTTGATCCTGTTGGTGGGTCTGTTGAGTATTCCTACGATGGTGCGGGTCGCCTGGAAAGTGTTGCTGATTCAGACGGCAGAAGGGTTGTTTATAACTACGATGTTGCGTCGCGTGTAGTTTCTACAGCGACTGAGGATCTAGTATCACAGTGGACTTACGCTAACGGTGCTGTGGTTGCTCACCGTCTGGTGGACGGCCAGGGCAAGGTTGCTCAGGAAACGTCGATTTCCCGTGACGAGTTTGGGCGTGTTGCAGGCCTTGAAAGAATTGCCGTTGATGGAACGAGCACGTACGCAAACTACGGTTACGATGACGCGTCGCAGCTTGTGTCTGTTCATAGCTCGACTACCGGTAGAGAGTCTGTGCGTTATGAGTATGACGAGTGTGGGCGTCTGGTTCGAACTGTGGGTGCTGATGGTACTGAGCAGGTTTTAGCCTACGATGCGGCTTCTCAACTTGTGAGTGTGACTGGGTCTGATGGTCTGGTTCGTGAGTTTGTGTATGACGGTTTGGGGCGGCGTGTTCGGGAGACTGACCCCGATGGTTCGGTGCGTGAGTTTGCCTATGGTCCTGCCGGCTATCTGGAAGGCATTCGGGTTGGTACCGGTGCTGGGGAGTCGATAGCACATTCAATAACGGTTGATGCTCTGGGTGAGATCGCTCAGATTGACGGTATTGATTTGTTCTGGGATTCTACCGCCCCGGTTCCCACGCTGGTCAGTGTTGCTGGTGAGTCTTTGGGGCTTGCACCTGCGACCGGTTGGCGTTTGACTCGTTCGACGGATGAGGTGGATCCTTTCGCTGTTCCCGGGGCTGGCCCCGATACCTCTGGTGAGGGCGGGTTGCTTGCTGGTTTTGGTCTCAGCGCTGATGGTGTGCCTCTTGTTGCCGGTGTGGAGTTGATGGGTGCTCGTGGTTATGATCCGCTGACTGCTTCATTCTTGAGCGTTGATCCTCTGGCTCCTGTGGCTGGTGCCGCGTGGGGTTCTAACCCGTATTCGTTTGCGGGGAATAATCCGGTGAATCAGGTGGACCCGTGGGGTTTGCGGCCTATTACCGACGCTGAACTAGCGGACTACCAGAAGGCTCATCAGGGTATTC
>NZ_JBLXXS010000007.1:0-133134 GCF_048513555.1 Rothia sp. P5766
AGGCCCCCCGGGCTGCGCCCCCCCCCCCCGTACCCCCCCGGCCGGGGCCCCCCCCCAGAGCCCCAAGCCCCCCCAGTCCTCCTCCCCCCCCCCCCCCCCATAAGGGCCCTACCGCCGTAGAGGATGCAGACGCGACAGTTGTGCTACCGGTATCCGCCCAGCAAACAGCGCCCCAGAGCTCCCAAGATAGTGCACCTACCGCCCCTCTCGGAACCTTTGATCCCGATCCCGATGCGACCCTTGTTCTTCCCTCAAGCCGCCCAGCAGCCCCCGCCATGGCTGACCCTACCGTGCCACTCAAACGCGATGAGCTCAAAACCAAACTGCAAGAAAGCGGTTTACAGGGAATAAACGCCGCCAAAACTGGTTTAGCCACTGCAAAAGCAAAAGCAATGCAGACAGCTGAGCGGGTCAGGCAGGAACGCGCAGCACGCGCAGCAAGTAACGCCCAAGAACGCCCGGTAGCCCAGCAAACTCCAACGGCGCAGCAAGCCCCCTTGACTGCCCAGCGCCAGCCCCGGCCCCTCTATGCCCCGGCTCACACTGCGCCCGCCCGCTCCTACCAGCAGGCCCAGCCGCTACCGCCCCACATGCTGGGGGTACCCGGCCAGCCGGTCGAAGCACATGCAGGCGAGAACTCACCCTCCGGCCGACTCCAGATGCTCACCCCGTCACATATCAGGCAGACCAGGCCCTCCCTCTGGACCCTCATCCAGCACTTCTTTGCCGCCGGAACCCTCTTCTTCCTCATGGTTGCCGCTTTCTTCTTCTTCGTCGGGACATCCATTGGCCAAGAACTCGATGAAGTCTCCTTCCAGGAGTTTTCCTACCAGTTCATGACCTACACCGACCAGACATCCAGCCTACTCGACTCCATCCCGGCCGCAGCGGGAATTATTGCGGCCGTTGGAATCCTCTTTGTACTGGTCTGGAAGCACCGTTTCCTCCCGGCGCTCGTAGGCCTGGGCATGGCCTTGGGCGCTAACCTCTCAAGCCAGGTGCTCAAAAATTACATCATCGTCAAACCTGACCTGGGCATCCAGGAAGCCCTCATTAACTCTGCCCCGTCAGGTCACACAACCTTTGCGGCAGCCTCCGGTCTAGCGCTCTTCCTGGCCTCGCCTAAACGGTTCCGGCCCACTGTTGCCCTCCTGAGCATGTGCTTCACCGTAGCAGCAGGTTATTCAACCGTCATCAACGGCTGGCACCGCCCCGGTGATGTCATAACAGCTATCACCCTGACCGGGCTCTGGGGAGTCCTCGGCCTTGTGATACTGCGGTTCATGCGCTCCGAAGAACTCGATATGAGCAACACCCAGCGTTCAGGTCTCATCCTGGTCCCGCTGCTCTCCATTTCAGGGTTCTTTGTTGGTTTTTGCGCCGCCGCCCTCTATTGGGTCACCTACACCAACCCGATTCCCGGTTCAGCCTTTATGGCAGCGCTCTGCCTCATCGCTTCGGTGGCAGCCTTTACCACCTGCATCCAGGTTGCCCTGCTCCGCCCACAGAATAAGCAACGTAGCGCCTACAAGCGGGTATGGGCCTACTAAAAATTTCTATACCTGAATAAGACGGATGGCCGCCCTTTGGGCGGCCATCCGTCTATCAAGCTATTTCTGTGCAGGTTCTGCCGGCCTCTGAGGCTAAAAGCCTAACCCCGGCCCAGAGTAATAGGTCCGGTCAGACCACTAGCGACATTCTCCTGGAAGGTAGCCTCAGAAAGGCCCTGACCCTGAGCCTCAAAAGCCTCAAGTTTGAGCAGACGATCCAGCAAAATACGGGTGGAGCCCCCCGAGTACGGTAGCTGGTACATAGAAGCTGTAGTAGCACCCTTAACCTTTTTCAGGGCAGAGTCAGCGATGCTTTGGATAGCATCTTCCATAGTGCTAGCCATACGCTCAATAAAGGAACTCTCCACGGGATTACCGTGACCCGGAACAAAAATCCGGTACCGGTCCAAACCAGCAAGGGTTCTCAGCGTGCGCACCCAGTGTTGAGGGTAAGAATCGTCAAAGGCAGGATCAGAGCCCTGCTCTACCAGATCGCCGGTGAAGAGGACATCGTCCACACCCACCAGCACGTCACCGTCGGTATGGGCAAGACCCAGATACATAAGAGTTACCGCGCGCTCACCGAGCTCAACACGGGTAAAAGCCGGGCGGTTACCGTCACCGGGGAGCAAACGGTTGGGAGTCACAAGTTCGGTGTTGGGGCCCTGATCGTGCGCCATCTCCGGCTCCAGGACCTCAACATAAAGACGCTGGCGGTCACCATAGGCCTCAATAGCGCGGGCCGCTCGGGGGTGAGCCCAGAAATCGTCCACACCGTCGGCTTTAAACACAGCATTGCCCATAAAACGGTCGAAGTGGGCATGGGTGTTAACGACTACCAGAGGGAGGTCAGTCACCCGGCGCACCGCTCGCAGAATCTCCGCGCCCTGACGTGGGCCTGCACCGGTTTCAACCACGAGTGCTTTCTCGGTTCCCACAATGAGCCCCGAGTTCAGCCGGTAGTTGTCCGTTGAGATCTGATAGATACCATCGGCAATTTCAATAGTTCTAGCCATACTCTCTAAGGTACTTGAATTCTGAAGGTCGCTCCCCCCTTTATTAGCTTCTGAGGGGCTTATTTCTTGACACACTCCCCTACGTGAAACTGCCTAGCCATGTCAGCGCAATCTTTTGTCACATATTCACCACAGTGATTTATGCCCGATTCTGAGACATGAGACCCTAAGAGGCCCCTATTTCCCCCTAGAAGCGCAGGATGGCCCTGTCCCAGCTACACTGGTTGCATGCCTCAAACACACCCCGACACCCTCCCTCCCTGCGGTCGCTATGCGCCCTCACCATCGGGTGACCTGCACCTGGGGAACCTCCGCACGGCCCTCCTGGCCTGGTTATTCGCTCGCTCAGCCGGGGGCAGGTTTGTCATGCGCGTTGAAGACCTCGACCGGGTTAAGGCAGGGGCTGCTGAAGGCCAGCTTGCCGACCTCGCTGCCCTAGGCATTGACTGGGACGGTAAGACCCTCTACCAGAGCACACGACTACCGGCCTACCGGGCCGCTGTGGAGAAGCTACTAGCGGAAGGTCTGGTCTATGAGTGTTTCTGCACCCGCCGCGAAATCCAAGAGGCTTCCTCAGCTCCTCACGGTGCACCGGGCGCTTACCCCGGCACCTGCCGCAAGCTGACTGAAAGCGAACGCGCCGCCCGTCGCGCCCAACGACCGGCCGCCCTTCGTCTGCGAGCGCACACTGATTCTTTCACCGTCACCGATTACTTCGCGGGGAGTTATACCGACGCTGTAGACGATTTCGTGCTGGTGCGTAATGACGGCACCTACGCTTATAACCTGGTCTGCGTTGTCGATGACGGCTATCAGGGTGTGACCCAGGTGGTGCGAGGCGATGATCTGCTCTCCAGTGCGCCCCGACAGGCCTACCTGGCAACCCTGCTAGGCCTTGGGGTGCCCACCTACGCGCATGTGCCACTAGCCCTAAACACCCAAGGCAAGAGGCTAGCTAAGCGGGATGGCGCTGTCACCCTTGCCCAGTTACAGGCAGCTGGGGTAAGCCAGGCTGAGATTCTACGGATGATTTCGGGCTCTATCCCGCTCCCCCCGATCACTGCTTCAGGCGGTAATACCAGCACCCCGCATCTGCCTGAAAGCGCCGCTGAAATGCTCAGCGTCTTTTCACCGGACAAGATTGGCCGGGCCCCCTGGATCGTGGTTGATCCCCTCCTGGAAAGTACCTGCTGCCTATAAAGCCTATGAGTAACCCAATAGTTCAGAACCCCAAAAGCCTGCGTGAGCGTATCCCCGCCGAACACCGGGGTACGGCTGCCTTCCTGCTGATTTTGACCGGCTCGCTGGGAATCCAAATATCGGCAGCTATCGTATCCCCTCTCTTTGAGAGCCTGGGGGCCAGCAGGGTGGCGGCCCTCCGTACCCTCATTGCGGCGGTTGTTCTCTGGGTCTTGGTGCGCCCTAATCCCCTGGCCCTGGGTAAAAAGGATGCCTGTCAGGTACTGGTGTACGCTCTAGTCCTAAGCCTCATGAGCGTCTGCTTTTATAATGCTGTGCACTACATCCCTTTAGGGGTTGCTGTCACTTTTGAGTACCTAGGTGCTTTCACGGTAGCTCTTCTAGGAGTAAGGAGGCTCCGCGACGGGGTCTTTGCCCTGGTAGCCCTAGTCGGTGTAGTCCTGATTGCCGGTCCCACGCTAGCAGGTGGTTATCACCCCCTGGGCTTTATCTGGGCGCTAGGAGCGGCAACTGCCATGGCAGGCTACACTCTCTATTCGGCGCGGTTGGGTTCCGCATCACCAGCCACCAGCGGACTCAAGGGCACGGCTCTGTCCCTAGCTTTATCTGCCATGCTCATGCTCCCCCTCTCGCTTCCCGCTGTGCCAGAACTCGACAGTGGCACCTGGTTCAAGCTGGCGCTCTCCGCCATTATAGGTGTGGCGCTGGCCTACTCAGCCGATAATATCGCCGGCCAGCTAACCAGTGCCGCCGTTATTGGCGTCCTCTTCTCTATCGACCCGGTAGTCGGAGCCGCAGTAGGAACTGTCTTGCTCGGTGAGATACTCACCCCCTGGTCCTACCTGGGGATTCTGCTGGTGGCGGCCTCCGGGGCCTACATTGTATGGCGCACCAACCGCTTGGCGATCGCCCTTAGCGCCGCCGTCAACGGACATAGCACATCCTAAGGGTGAGTAGAAAAATGAGGAATTGCTAAGCCCAGCTCAAGGCTGGTCATCACAGATTCGAAAGCATGGGAACCTGCAGGAGAAAGTGTCAAAATGACCTATAAGGTGTAAGCTAACCCACAGGCTAAAATCTTAGGTTTGACCTAGCTTCAAGTAACCTCACAAGGGTACTTGTCACCTGACCATACCCACACCAGTGCCCCACCGCCGCCGTAACTATGGCTGGCCTCTATGGGAGCGCGTAACATCCAAGAGGAGCTCATGAGCAACACCACCTACCAGTTGGTGGCCCTGGCCATCTACTTTGCCGCCATGATTGGCATCGGCATCTGGGCCAAAACCAAAAACAACAACCTCGATGACTATGTTCTCGGCGGTCGCTCCCTCTCCCCAACAGCCGCCGCTCTCTCAGCCGGAGCCTCAGACATGTCCGGCTGGCTACTCATGGGACTGCCCGGCGCGCTCTACATCACTGGCCTGGCAGAAGCCTGGATTGCAGTCGGCCTGACCATAGGTGCCTGGCTCAACTGGAAATTTGTTGCTCCCCGTCTGCGGAGCTACACCGAAGTATCGCGGAACTCCGTGACCGTCCCCAGCTTCTTCCATAACCGTCTGCGCGACCCCTACGGGGCCATCCGCATCTTCTCTGCAGTGGTTATCCTGATCTTCTTCACTTTCTACGTGTCCTCTGGCATGGTGGCCGGTGGTGTTTTCTTCCAGTCCACCTTTGGGGGCAACTACCACACCGGCATGGTGCTGGTGGCAGGCATTACCATGCTCTACACGCTCTTTGGTGGCTTCCTGGGTGCCACCTACACCGACATGGTTCAGGGTCTGCTCATGCTCGTAGCGCTCATTGTTCTACCTATCATGGCGCTCTTCTATGTGGGCGGCTTCTCGGGCCTAGAAACCACCATCGAGTCCGTCAATCCCACGGCTCTTTCGCTCTTTGCAGGCACCAGTCTGCTGGGTATTCTCTCCTCCATGGCCTGGGGCCTGGGCTACTTCGGGCAGCCCCACATTATCGTGCGCTTTATGGGTCTGCGCACCGTAGCTGATGCCCGCGCCGGCCGCCGTATCGGAATCTCCTGGATGCTAGCGACAATTATCGGCGCTATGAGCGCCGGTCTGATCGGTATCGCCTACTTTGCCCGTCACCCTGAGGCTCAGCTAACCGACACCAAAAACGCTGAATCAGTCTTTTTGGATATGTCCCAGTATCTCCTGCACCCCCTTCTCGCAGGTTTTGTTTTGGCTGCCGTTCTCGCTGCCATCATGTCTACCCTGTCTTCCCAGCTAGTTGTCTGCTCCTCAGCGCTGGCTGAGGACCTCTACAAGCTCACCAGCAAGGGCAAGGAGCTCTCCGCTTCCAAGGGGCTGTGGCTGGGCCGCGGTGCTGTTTTAGCTGTTGCTCTCATTGCCGCCGCCCTGGCCTGGAACCCGGATTCGTCGGTCCTGTCCCTGGTGTCCTTCGCCTGGGCCGGCTTCGGTGCCGCCTTTGGCCCCATCGTCCTGCTTTGCCTCTACTGGCGTAAGCTGACTGTCGCCGGTGCGGTTGCCGGTATGCTGGCAGGTACAGCAACCGTCTTCATCTGGGGTTACAACGACACCCTCTCCGGTTACATGTATGAGATTGTCCCCGGCTTCCTGATTAACCTGCTCGTGGCCTACCTGGTCTCGATAGCCACCTACAAGGGTGACTCCGTTCAGGCCCAGGAAATCAACCAAGAGTTCGACCGCGCCGTGGAACTTACTCGCTAACAAGCGCCTCAGCCAAGAGATAAGACAGCCCCGCTATCTGCCCCAAGGCAAGGATAGCGGGGCGGTTTTATGTCCATTCCTAACAGCAGGTACAGCAGTGGCAAGCGCCCCTCTTGCCCGGCTCGCTCACACTCGCTGGGCAATGTATTCCAGCCCCCAACCAGCTTGCCTGCCCCCGTGCGCCTGCTTCTGTACTTGCCTGGGTAAACTGGTGGCATGACTAACCAACTTCCCGCACAAGTTTCCGATATTTTTGACCCCCACTCCTGGCGACTGGTCGAGGGCTTTGAAGACCTTACAGACATCACCTACCACCGGCAGGTAGAACGCAAGACTACCGGCGAAATTGTGCGGGACCTTCCCACCGTACGGATCGCTTTTGACCGCCCCGAGGTCCGCAACGCCTTCCGCCCACACACCGTTGATGAGCTCTACCGGGTACTGGATCATGCCCGCATGACCTCCACCGTGGGCACCGTACTTTTGACCGGTAACGGCCCCTCACCCAAGGACGGCGGCTGGGCCTTCTGCTCCGGCGGGGACCAGCGTATTCGCGGCCGCGATGGCTACCGCTACGCCGAGGGCGAGACTCGCGACTCCATCGACCCTGCCCGCGCGGGCCGCCTGCATATTCTGGAGGTCCAGCGCCTGATTCGTACCATGCCCAAGGTGGTCATTGCCCTGGTCTCCGGGTGGGCGGCAGGAGGTGGACACTCCCTGCACGTGGTCGCGGACCTGACCATTGCCTCTGAGGAGTACGGTAAGTTCAAGCAGACCGACGCAACCGTGGGCTCTTTTGATGCGGGTTACGGCTCGGCACTATTGGCGCGGCAGGTGGGCCAGAAGTTTGCGCGCGAGATTTTCTTCCTGGCCAAGGAGTACGATGCCCAGCGTATGTACGAAATGGGTGCGGTGAACGAGGTAGTGCCGCACGCTGAGTTAGAGAAGAAGGGCCTGGAGTACGCGGCGCATATTGCGCGCCAGTCGCCGCAGGCTATCCGTATGCTCAAGTTCGCCTTTAACCTGCCCGATGACGGCATGGTGGGCCAGCAGGTCTTTGCCGGTGAGGCAACCCGTATGGCTTACATGACCGATGAGGCGGTAGAGGGCCGCGATGCCTTCTTAGAGAAGCGTGATCCTGATTGGGAAAGCTACCCCTACTACTTCTAGGGCTTCTGTTCCCCACCGGTTTTACCCAGATGCGGGGTTTCCTGTCGAATGCGCGGCTTTCTCGCGCAATTGGAAGGAAACCCCGTATTTCTTTGCGCACTTTACCTTGTCGAATAGGTTCAGCATAGGTACAGTTTCCTGTACAGGAGGATTTTATGAAAACTATGACCTACACAGAATCACGTTCTAGATACGCCCAGGTACTTGATTCTGTGGTTGATGACCGTGAAGAAGTAATCATTACCCGCGCTGGGCGCGAACCTGCCGTAATTCTTTCCCTGGCCGAGTACGAGTCTCTCAAGGAAACAGCTTATCTTTTGCGTTCCCCCGCCAATGCACGCCGCTTACTTAACTCAATTGAGGAGCTTGAGTCTGGTGAGGGCAAAACTCATACCCTTGCAGAAGGTTAGCGAGCCTATGAAACTGTTGTGGAGTGAGAGCGCCTGGGAAGATTACTTGTGGTGGCAGGCCCAGGACCGTAGGGTGCTTAAACGGATCAACGCCTTGCTCAAAGATATTCAGGGCAATGGCAATGAGGGCATTGGCAAGCCGGAAGCTCTGCGCAATAATCTTTCGGGGTACTGGTCCCGCAGAATAACAGAGGAGCACAGGCTGGTTTATAAAATCGTTGACGACACTATCAGAATCGCGGCAGTCAGGTACCACTACGAATAGCCTCAACGAAAAATCAGATGGACGCACCAAAACTCGGCTTTTACAAGGCAGTGGATAGATTCAAACCTCTAGGATTCGGGGAGAACTTGAAGTTATTTTCGACAGTGGCAGAGGGATGAGGGTCAAATTGCTTTTCCCAGGTACAGGAAATTATCGAGCAACGAAGTATAGTTAAAGTTAAAAATATCAAACTTTAATTTCTGATGATTACTTGCGCTCCTGGTAAAACCCAGAGAATCAAGCTTGATACAGCTTAGGTCGCCCAAAAACCTCCGTAAGTTTAAGATTCACATTGATTATCTCCAGCTAGCTTGTTTATCGACTCTAAAACATGGTCATTAACAACGAAGTTTAAAAAATTTGAAAACTGAATCTGTATTTCATTCAGGCCTTCCTTAAGCCGTCCAACACAGGAAGTCCTTTATATACAGTTTCTAGTGCCGATTCGAAGTCACTCCAATTTGGTGCACCATCGTCTTTCAAGCCCTCCATTTTTCAAGAAGTAAATTTTCTTCATTAAAATTACTCATTTTTAAAAAAATAATAGAATGACTCAAAAGAGGTGGCACACTTACTCCCTACATGTTTAAGAGCAAATATATCAAAACCGTTTCCAACCAGAAACACAATTCGATTATCAATTTCATTTCCCACCAGGCCCTCCTAGAACTACCGGCGTTCAATAATTATGTGATATAAATTCAAACCACTAAATCCCTGAAGATAAAGCAGTATTTGCTGTTGGCCCAGGCTCCTTTTCTTAGGAGCACAGAGTTGGGGGTACAAGCATCTATCGGGTGCAGGGATGCCCTTTGCTTATGTTTTGAGGCTCCCGAGCAAGGATTATTCCCTTATCATCAAGAATGCGCTCACGTATTTTCGCTGTATTCCTTCCACCTGCGCGGTTTCTCTCGCGCAACTGAAAGGGGGCCTCCGCATGTCGGTGCGCAAGAGGGAACAGCTACTCTGCCTCTTGCCCACCCTGAGCGCGGCGGCGGTCGATGGCCTGTTCTTCAAATTCCAGCTCAATGACGCGCAGCTTATTCTTGCGCACCCACGTCAAGAGCACCACAATGGAGAAAACAAAAAGAGTCAGCACTGCCACCAGGTAGACCAGGCCAACAATAGTGATAACCAGTTCACCAGTAGTGGGTGCCAGCGGGTTAGCCCCGTCTGCAAGAGTCAGACTCATGGCTACTTACCTCCCCTAGCATCAAGGTCCTGTCCCAAGCCCAGGCGCTTACGAATTACCCGGATCTCAGCTTTGTTCTTCTTGTGGAAAACCAGCATGGCCCAAAAGACCAACCCAAAGAACGCTAGCTGGATTAGCAAGGCAAAGACCCCACCAGCACCAATAGAAAACACTATTTCCCTTTCTTCTACCAGGGGCCACCCCTAGCATTACTGTTACCCACAACACTATCAAGCGGATTGGGCTAAGAGCCACTCACCGCCCAGGCGTAAACTGGAGAACATCATGCACACACACCAGCTCACCCCCCTACCTGCACCGCCCCTACCCAGCCCGGGCTCCGCCGTCATGGTGGATGGGGCACCAATCGGTGCAGTAGAGGAACAGGTGGAGCGTTCCCTGGCCCTCTTTGGTAGGGCCTTTAGGCAGGTTGATGAAAACCCCACCACTCCGGCGCTTGTCGTAGCCACCAGCGGCTCTACCGGTCGGCCTAAAAAGATTGTGCTCTGCGCAGGTGCCCTCCAGGCTTCTGCCGACGCAACCAGCAGGGTAACCGACTGCAGTTCAGCCCAGTGGCTCCTAGCTCTACCGGTCCACTATGTTGCCGGTGCCCAGGTGCTAGCCCGCTCAGTGCTGGCAGGTACCCGGCCCGTACTCACCCGTTCCATTGCTGAGGGAACCAGCTTTAGTGCCCGCGACTTTGTAGATAGTGCAGAGCGGCTCACTGCCCGCGAGCGGCTGGTATCCCTCGTGCCGACCCAGCTCCACCGGCTGCTTGAAACACCGGATGTCGCCCTGCGCCAGGCCGCAGTGGACGCCCTGCGTTCCTTCTCGGCTGTTCTGCTCGGTGGTGCTCCCTCCAGCGCCCAGCTGATCGCGACGGCCCGGCAACTGCATCTGCCCGTTATCAGAACCTACGGTTCAGCCGAAACCGCCGGGGGCTGCGTCTACGAGGCTACCCCCCTGCCCGGTGTGTGCGTGCAGATAGAGCCGGCGGAAGATACCAGCGCACCCGGCAGAATCTGGTTGGGCGGGCCGACCATTGCCAGCGGCTACGCGCAGGACCCCCAGCGCACAGCCGCACACTTTTTCATCGACCCCAGCGGCACCCGCTGGTACCGCACCGACGACCTCGGTAGTTTTGATGCCGCCACCGGCAGGCTCACCGTGCAGGGGCGAAGCGACGACGTGCTCATCTCCGGTGGTATCAAAACAAGTGCCCGGCAGGTGGCCACCGCTCTCGAAAGCCACCCGCTCGTTCAGGAGGCCCTGGTCTTTGGGCTCCCCGATCCTCGGTGGGGTCAGGTTATTTCCGCCGCCGTGACCCTAGCCGGAGCAAACGATGCAGCCGCCAACCACCGGCCTGAAAACCTGGACAGCGAACTGATGGAGTGGGTTGCCCAGCAGCTGGGCCCGGCCTCAGCACCCAAGCTCATTGACTTCTTCCCGCAAGGCTTCCCTATCCTCAGCACGGGCAAACCCGACCGGAAAACAGTCAAGGACAACCTGGCCACGCGGTGGGCCTCACGCACCGGCTAAACCCCTAGCCCAGTAAAAAGTGGGATAATAGGGTGTTTATGTGGGCTATCCCCGCCAATTACCCCGATAAAGTACAAGGAGCAAGCAGTGGCAACAGTTGCACAGTGGATTGAAGGAGCGCGCCTACGCACCCTCCCCCTGGCCGCCGCACCCATCATTGCTGGCTCCGCCGCCGCCTACGAAGTCAAGGAGTTCAGGCCAGAACGGGCTCTACTGGCCTTTCTGGTGGCCTTTTTCTTACAGGTGGGAGTCAACTACGCCAACGACTACTCCGACGGCGTTAAAGGAACAGACGAGGTGCGCGTTGGCCCCCTGCGCCTGGTCGGATCGGGAGTTGCCAAGCCCTACCAGGTCAAGCTGGCGGCCTTCCTCTGCTTCGGTCTTGCCGGGCTGAGCGGCCTGGGGCTGATCATGCTCTCCCAGCAGTGGTGGTTCCTGGCCATCGGTGCTTCTGCGGTACTGGCGGCCTGGGGTTATACCGGCGGCAAGCACCCCTACGGCTACCTGGGTCTAGGCGATATCTTTGTCTTTATCTACTTTGGTTTGGTCGCTACCCTGGGTACGATGTTCACCCAAACTGCCCAGCTTACTCTCACCGCCTGGGTTTGTGCCGTGGCTATGGGGCTCTTCTCCTGCGCCCTGCTCATGGCCAATAATGTCCGTGATATACCCACCGACATTGAGGCCGGCAAGAGGACCCTGGCTGTCCGCCTGGGGGACAGGGTTTCACGCTTGACCTACACCGTAGAGATGGCCCTGGGCTTAGGTTTAACTGTTCTGCTGGTCCCCAGTAATCCCTGGTTTGTTCTCACCTTTATTTTGATTGGCCCGGTTGTTCATTCCTGCCTGGTAGTGCTCTCCGGTGCCCTGGGGCTGCAGCTCATTCCCGTGCTCAAGCAGGCGGGCTTTATAGCCCTCTGCTACTCAATTTTTATTGCCCTAGCGGTGATACTCCACCCCTTAGAGATCTTCGCGGAGCGGGCTACGGTCTTTACCGGTTACTAAAGCCAGCTGGTGATTCAGAGCCCGCATAAGATAAGTACCCCATCAACGCATCAGGGACGCCCCGGTGGAGCGTCCCTGATAGTGTTTTAGAGGCTCTGATGTGAGCGGTTGGCCTCGTCGATTTGGTCTTCGACGGCCTGATCTTCTTCAGCGATAGTAGTCTTCTCATGGGGCTTGCGCTTGAGCAGACGGTTAAAATCGCCAGCGGCGGCAACATGCAGGCGGGGGAAGGCAAGGTAGCAGATTGCGAACCCAATGATGACACCGCAGATAGCGGAGAGGTAAAGGCCCGCCCCAATATAGTAGGCGGCGAAGAAAGCTAAAGCCGCAAGACTGAGTCGGAGCAAGGAGTACTTGAAAAAATTCACTCCCCCAGTCTACCCTGCCCGGTCGGTTTACCTCGCTATCAGCGCACAAGCTCATCTAGCGGGCTGGAACGTGCCACACTAGAGGGTATGGGTAGAGCTATTTTGATTATTGGCGGTGCCGCACTGCTAGTGGGTGTGTGGATTTTTTCTGTTCTGGATGCCGCTCAGAGCGACCGGGGCCTGGTAAGGACCCTACCTAAGGGGGCCTGGCTGGTTGTTTTGATTCTGTTCCCCTTACTGGGGTCTGTGCTCTGGTTCTGGTTGGGCAGGCCGCCTAAATCACGGTACGGCTCTTTCGGCGCGCCTGTTGAGAAACCGGTGGTAGCCCCCGATGACGACCCCGAGTATCTTCGTTTTCTTGAGGCTAGGGCCAGACGAGAGAAGCAGGACCGCGAGCGCAAAGGGCTGAAGAACCCTGCTGACGCTGAGCGGGCTGACCCTCAAGATCCCGAGGACCCCGACCATAAGCCAGAAGATGGCAGTCCCTCATAAACCTGAGCCCCCGTAGCAGTCGCTACGGGGGCCTCATTTTTGCCGGTTTTCTAGGCTTGATTTTCTAGGCCAGGGGCTTCTGGGCCTTATGGTAGGCGGCCAGCTTTTACGGGCCTCCGTGACCAGCAGTATCACGAGCAGGAATAGGATGGGTAGTTTCCAGCTAAGAGCCTGTGGGTCATTGACGGCAAAAGCGCTGTAGGCCCAAAAGCAGCAGGCCCCTAGGCTAAGCGAGGCTCTCAGGAGGTTGCGGTAGGGCGGGACCTTGCCTTGCCCGGCCAGTGAGCGGGCATAGGTAACGGGATCACCAAACTCTTCTAGGGCACTATTTTGGCTGAAGGCTAGGTGTTCTCTCACGCGGTAGGCTTCTTCGCGGGCACGGGCTTCGGTCATATCGCCCCGGGATCGCAGTTCCTGGATGAAAACGGATAGCCAGGCAGCTTCATCACCGGGCACCAATTCCTGTGCTGTGTGCGGTGAGGGCTCTGGGAGGTATTTGAAGGCTAAGGCTCCCAGTAGACCGAGAACAGCTGCAATCAGTAGGAGCCACCAGGGGGAATAGCGGGTGCTGCTAGCACCGAGCAACCCAAAGACGCCCGCCGTTGCCCCAGAGCCAAGGAGCGTGAAGAGGGCACAGGCTGTAAGAGCCTTGACAAACCCCCAGCGCCTATTGGCCCGCTGGTAGAGGGCACCTACCCCTAGGGTAAGGAAAGCCAGAAGCAGGGGGGCCGCTAGCATCCCTATTTTGGGGTCGGCCTGGCGGTCGCTCGGTAGCGCTAAGACCAGCAGGAAGAGAAGAGAGTAGAAGGCCCCCAGGCACAAACCAAAGCCAATAAATTCTTTCAGGCCTAGGGGTGTGTCTTCAAGAAAGACCTGGGTTCCCTTGTCGCGCCAGAGCGCAATTTTGTGGGCGGCCCATTCCTGCGGCGGGCCGTAAAGTTGGGCTGGGCTTTGCCCGGTTGCCTCTACCTGCCGGATAACGCCCCGCACTGCGCTTTCGCTGGTTACGGCTTTGACGGAGTTGGTGGCTAGGGTGGCGAAGGCGGCCTGTACCCAGTCGGTATCTTCAGACAGATCACTAATCTGCCTGATCTCTTCGGTCAGTCTTTCGTAGGGGGTCCTTGTCATAGCTCCTCCTTAAAATCTTTCAGCCAGTGGTGGCAAGAGCGACAGGCAGAGCACCCAGTTGCTGGGCCAGTTCCGCCAGCCGGCTGCGTTGGGCTTCTAGATGGTGGTGACCGGCACCCGTAATGGCGTAGAGCCTGCGGGCGGGCCCCTTCTCGCCCTGAGTCCAGCTAGTAGTGACAAAGCCTGCGTCTTCTAATTTGGAGAGAGCTGGGTAGAGGGAACCGCCCTTAAGCTTGCCGTACCCCCACTGCTCGAGGTGTTGGGCCAGGCCGTATCCATGGGCTGGTGCGGCTTCAAGGCAGGCCAGGATGGCCAGGGGCAGGGTGGCTCTGATCAGAGCCTGGGGGTACATGCTGTCTGCCATAGTCCGCTCCTTTCATCACTAAGTAGAACATGTACCTAGATAGATTTCAAGAGTTACCCTGGGAACCCACAAAAAAAAGCCGGTCTCTTCCCTGCCCATCAGCAGAGAAGAGACCGGCGCTGAGCACCTAGCCCTAGGAGCGCTTACAGACCCGAGTAAGAGTGTAGGCCAGAGAAGAAGACGTTCACCACGGTGAAGTTGAAGATAATGCAGAGATAGCCAGCAATAGAGAGCCAGGCGGACGGCGGGCCAGACCAACCCCGGGTTGCACGGGCGTGCAGGTAGGCCGCGTAAACAACCCAAATAATAAAGGTCCAGACTTCCTTGGTGTCCCAGCCCCAGTAACGGCCCCAGGCCTTTTCAGCCCAGATAGCACCAGCAGCTAGAGTAAAGGTCCACATCGCAAAACCCACGGTATTCAAGCGGAAAGCAAAGTTTTCCAGCGCGGTAGCCGAGGGAATCAACCGCATAAAGCCCATACGGGTCAATGAGGTGTCCTGGTCGGCCAAAATCTGACGCTCACGGGCCGTCTGCACAAGCTGAAGAACGGCCATGGCAAAAGTGATGGTAAAGACCGCAGAGGCCAGCACCGCAATAGAAACGTGAATAACCAGCCAGTAGCTTTGCAGGGCGGGCTTAAGCTGGCCCACCGGTGTATTAAAGCCCATAGTGGCCGCTGTCATCATCACGAGGGCCAGCCCCGAAACCAGAGTGCCCACAAAACGTAGGTCACGGAAAACCAGGAACACCAGGAACACAGCAGTCACCAAGAAAGCACCGGTAGTGCAAAACTCGTACATGTTGCCCCAGGGAACCCGGTGGGCAGCCAAACCACGGGTCACCACACCAGCAGCGTGAACAAGGCAGCCCAGTACCATGATAGCTACCGCAGCACGCGCAGCCGGACGACGCTCACCGCTACCATAGCGCATATCCGAATCTGCCACATGGGCAGAAATCTTAGCGGCGGCCACACGCTGGTAGCCCATGCCACGAGCACCGGTTCCTTGCTCGGTACTGCTGATAACTGCAGCAGGCACCGAAGCGGACTTGCCGCCCACGCCTGCTCCCACAAGTTCCTTCTTGGACTCTTGGGCGGCTTCAAGCCGTTTGGTAATGCGCGAGTTAGCGGCAACATCCCAGCTGAAGGCAATGAAAGCAAACATGTAGGTAAGCGCCGCAAGGTACATAAAGAGTTCACTCCAGCGGGCGAACGTTTCGTTAATTTCTGGCATAGGCTTCTCGATTCAAAAGGTGCTACAAGCAGGGTTAGGAGGCCGAGGCCTGTATGGGGCGGCGCACCTGCAGAGCCGGTGTGCACGGGTGGTTATGCTTCATCAAATTCTAGTCCCCATCGCTCAGCGAGCAAGTCCGTGAGCTTATCTGCTTCTAGGCTTAGACGGGGGTCTTCGCCACGAGCCAGCAGGGCATACTCGACCGTGAGTGCGCGCTCCGCACCCTCCCCTGTTTCACGGGCCCGCACCCAAACACGGCGGCGAGCCACAAAGAGCGAAATAATCAGGCCCGCAAAGAGCAGGATAAAGGATGCCAGTGCTAGCGGGCGGCCCGGATCCGAGCGGATTTCTAAGCCAGCGTACCGCTTGACGCCCAGGAACTCGACAGTGCCGTGTCCATCGGGCATGGTGGCTTTGGTATTGCTTGCATCAAGGACGATACCGTTGCCCTGGGCCATGGTATTCAGCCCGGTTAGGCTTTCAAGGTCAAGCACATAGACATTCTGGGGCACCCCCTTATCGAGCCCCAGGTCACCGGTGTAGCTTTGAAGAACCAGCATGGGGTTATAGAGGTCTGAGTCGATTGAGGTCGGTGCGGCCCCGGTAGTTCGTTCGCCGGTAGGCAGGAACATACCCACAAAGCCCAGCTGGTCGGGGCTCGCGTCGGGAACCTTAAGAACCACCGATGACAGGTAGCTCTTACCCGCCGGTAGGCCTACCACGGGGCCTTCAAAAGCTACGGTACCGTCGTCATTGCTTATTTTGATGACGGGAGCATAGCCGTTTCCCAGCAGGTAGATGCTGGTGCCCTCAAAGTAGATAGGTTCATTGACCTTGAGGGTCTGCTGGCGGCTTTCCCCCTTGGAATCAGTGAGAGTGAACTCGGCAGAGTAGTCAATATCGTCCCCGTAGGTGGGGGAACCTTTCTGCCGGTCGTACTCTACCGTCATGGTATCCATGGTCGCGGCGTAGGGGACCAGCCAGTCGGGGTTGTAGTTTGTACCGGGGCTGAATGAGTCATAGCTCATCAGGGAGTTCACAAAAGTTTCGTCTTCCGCAACAATCTTTTGGCCGCTGTAGCCAAAGAGGGACCCAACAGCAACGGCGACCAGCACCCCCATCATGGCCAGGTGGAAGAGGATATTGCCCAGTTCGCGTAGATAGCCACGTTCAGCCGCTACATTGACAGCGTCTGCTTCCTGGCGGATCTCTACCCGGTAGCGGCGCTTCCTGAGGATAGCCGCAGCGTCTTCAATGGCTTGCTGGGCTGTGAGCCCTTCGGTGCCCTCGCCCAGGGGAATCATGAGGGTACGGTGCTGGGGTAGGCGGTTAAAGTTCTTGGGCGTGCGCGCAGGAGCAGAGCGCATCGAGCGGAAGTGTTTGAGAGCGCGAGGGATAACGCACCCAATCAGCGAGATAAAGAGCAGAATGTAGATAGAGGCGAACCAGACTGAAGAAAAGACATCGAAGAGCTGGAGCTTATCGGCAATAGGGCCCCACGTCTCGTGCGCTTTGATGTAGTCATTGACCTTTGCAGGGTCCTGAATACGCTGGGGAAAGACCGAGCCGGGCACAGCGGCAACAGCCAGCATGAGCAGCAAGAAGAGCGCGGTGTTCATCTTGGTGAGCTGCGTCCAGGCCCAGCGGAGCATTTCTAGCGGCCCGAGTGCCGCCGCGTCTTGAGTCTCAGCCATGATTTCCTTGAGTAATGAGTGCGGGTATTTGTGTGGTGGTGAGTACCGATACTTAGATAGGGAGCTGGTAGACCGGAACCGTAGCTTGGAACCAGGACATCATGGAGGTCCAGGCTCCCGTGGCTAGCAGAATACCGATAAGGATCAGCATGGCCCCGCCCAGTTTCTGCAGGAGTAGGCGGTGGCGGCGTGCCCACCCCAGGGTGTTAACACCCCTGCTGATCCCCAGGGCTACCAGCAGGAAGGGAATACCCAGCCCTAGGCAGTAGGCCAGCGTCAGAAGAATAGCTTTAGTATTACCTGACCCGCCGGTGTAGACAAGGGTTTGGACGGCGGCAAAGGTGGGGCCGATGCAGGGAGCCCACCCCAGGCCAAAAGTCATCCCCAGAATCGGTGCTCCCCACAGCCCTGCCGGTGGTTTTGCCTCGATTTTTCGGTCCTTCTGGAAAAAGTTGAAGCGCCCCATAAAAATCAGGCCCATCAGAATGACCAGGGCTCCCAGGAGCACATCAACCCAGCGCTGACCGCGTAGCCAGGGGGCGGCACCCAGTTGAGCGAGTACCACCGACATCAGCACGAAAATCAGAGAGAAGCCGAATACGAATAGGCTAATCCCAACCAACATGCGGATGGTTCGGTGGCGGGCACTCATCTGGCCACCCGATAGGCCCGTAACATAGCCAACATAGCCGGGTACCAGCGGTAGCACACAGGGCGAGGCAAAGGACACCAGGCCGGCTAAAGCCGCCAGGGGCAGAGCCAGCCATAGTGAGCCATCAAGAACTATTTGGCCGTAGTTAGGCACTGATTTGGTCTTCGAGCAGGGTTTTGAGAACCGATTTATCAATCTGCCCTAAGATGCGGGCGGCTACACGCCCTTCGGCATCGAGCACAACAGTAGTGGGCACGGCCTGAGCAGGAACATACTTGCTCATGGCAAGGAGCACCTTGCCGTTCAGATCCCTAAAGGAGGGATAGGCAACCCCAAATTTTTTCTCGAAGGCTTCAGCGGTGCCTTTTTCATCGCGCACGTTAGCACCGTAGAAGATAACTTTCTGGCCATAGCTCTCATGAAGCTCGTTGAGCCAGGGAGCTTCAGCGCGGCAGGGCGCACACCCTGCGTACCAGAAATTGATCAGGACCGGCTTACCGCGCAGTTCTGATGCTCGAACAACCGAACCATCAAACAGCTCACCCTCAAATTCAACGGGTTGCCCCCGCTCCCCCTGCGCGTATTCGGTGACGCTACCATCACCGGCAATATATCCCTTAGCGTCCCCCGCATCAGCCTGGGATGCCAGAGAATCTTGGCCTTGCGAGCAGGCAGATAGAAGCCCCACAGTGCCCAGAGCAAAGAGCCCCAGAGCCTGCTTACGGCTCACTCGTAGGTCAGAAGGAGTCAACATAAAAAGGGGGTCTTTCGAGTCAGAGGGTGTGAGGATGCAACTGGGCTATTATGACCCGGGTAACTGAATAACACCTGAGTACAGCTCCGCAGCAGGCTCAACATAAGAGAGTTTTGGCTTGCCAGGAGCAAAAATATTCTTGAACTTAAGGCTGGTAATGGAAGCCAAATTACACTGGCGTGCGCGGGGGTCATGCGGTAGCAGACCACCCTCCACCGAGGTGCGGGCCATCCAGATGGGGAGCTGGTGGGACACAATGATTGCCTCGGCGCCATCACCCCCCAGCTCATAGGCTGTGCGTGCGGCGTCCTTAATGGCCTCTGCCATACGGGCAACCTGTTCCCTGTAGGGCTCACCCCAGGAAGGACGCAGGGGGTTCACCAGGTGCTTCCAGTGTGAGGGGTTCCCCAGCAGCTCCTGCTTATTGACATGCAGGCCCTCAAAGTAGTTATCGGCTTCAATCACACGTTCATCGGGCTGAGCGGTCAGGCCCAGGAGCTCTTCAATCGGTGCGGCAGATTCCCGGGTGCGGGTGAGCGGCGAACAGACCAGGTGCACGATATTGGCCCCGGCATCGGAGCGGCGCTTAAACTCTTCAGCGCTCAGACCCACCATTTTCTGCCCGGTCTCGGACAGGTGGTAGTTGGGTAGGCGCCCGTACACAATACGATCCGGATTGTGCACTTCGCCGTGGCGCATCAGGTGGACAGTAACAGTAGCCTGTTGTGGTGTGCTCATATACCTAGTCTCTCAGACGCGGCCAACAAGCGCTAACCCGACCTGAAGAGCCCGGGTATCTCTTGGCCACCACTGCGGTCTGTCAGGGCTTTGCCTGGCCCAACGTTTTTAGCCAGCCAGTTTTTTCTCCAGCAGGCGAGCAAGACGCTTAGTGTTGATTTGCCAGAAGTCCTTAACCTCCCCGTCCACCCGCAAGACCGGAATCTCGGTACGGTACCGCTCCAAAAGGTCGGGGTCATCCTCAACGTTAATCTCGGTAAAACTCAGGTCAAAGCCTGAGACAACCTCCTGGGTTGCATGCCGGGCAGATTCGCACAGGTGGCACCCTGGCTTGGTCAGAAGTTCAATAAGCGGTGTGGCCATAGTCTTTACTCTATCGCGCCAGCACCTCTCGCCACACTTTAAAGAGCGTGAGCCCCGCACCCAAAGGTGCGAGGCTCACGGTGAAGAATTTACTTCTTATTGCGGCGCTGGTGGCGAGTCTTACGGAGAAGCTTGCGGTGCTTCTTCTTCGACATACGCTTGCGGCGCTTCTTGATAACTGAACCCATAGGATTCACCTCACTTATTAAATAGAGTGGTTGATACCCGGCCGACACCACCTGATAGTTCAGGTGTGTACGGTAGCTATCCGGGGGTTATACCGGTATAAACGCTCCCTTACACACGCTTTTGGGCACAAAAATACCCTCCGCGTGAAAAAACGCTCTCTGTCAAGAGTACAGGTAAACAGGACGTTCCGAGGCCCGTTCACCCTCAAGTGAGAACATTTTCTCGTTGCATTTCCCACACTGAGCCTTTAGCGGCGGTTTTTCTTAGATTTCTTTTTACCCTTTTTCTGGCTCAGGATACTCCCGGCAGACGCAGCAGTACCCGGCTCAGTAGGTTGGCCAGTCTGTGCCGGTAGGGGCTGCTCGGCCTGGCCGTTCTTAACCTGCGAGGTCTCATCCTGCCAGGGAGCGCTCTTGTGCAGGTCCTCATCCTCCCAATCAGAGTAGTCGGCTGCACCGTCGTCCTCGGCAAGGGGGTCGATGTACTCATACCCCTCAAACGAATTGGTTTCAGGCTCATCAGGTATATGCAGGGTATCGTCCACATCGCGGGAATGCTCTGCGGGCACAGCCGACCTGACCGGAGATTTCATCTGCTTAAAACCAAAGTAGTTAACGATATCGAAGAGCTTCTTAGAAGCTACCCTGCTGGGGCGCTTCGGCTCAGATGCGGCGATTTCTCTTGCAGGCGCAGGTGACTCCATGACCTGAGCTTCAGGTGCATGAGCGACCTGCCCAGTCTCACGAGCAGGTGCGGCCCCTGATTCCCTAGGGTTGGTCTCAGTACGACGAGCTAGCTTCTTGGCAGCAGCCAGACGAGCTTCTTCGTTTTTGAGCTTCTCTTCAAGGTCTTCTACCGGAACCCTCTGGACCGGAGCCGATACCTGCTCAGTAACTACAAGAGGTTTGTCTTCTTGGCCGACCGGTTGCCAGTCAATGAGGCGCCGGACCGGGACCGGCTTGGGCGAGGTCTGGCGCGGTGGAATCACCGTTGCGCGAACAACGGGGCTGACGGTACCGCGACGCTTACGCGTAGCGCTACCGGTTGGTACAGCCCGCTCTTCTGCCAGCGCGATGGGCTCAGGACGCTCGGGCTGCTGGTCAGGCTGTTCAGATACAGCAGGTTCACGGGACTTCTCTTCCTCGCTATCCAGCACAAGATCAGGCTCAGGAGTTTCTGCGGCCTTAGCTTGCGGCTCCTTTTCCGAACGCTCTGCCGGTTCTTGGCCCTTGGGCTCTACAAGAGCCTGGGCGCTCTCAGCTTCAGCAGTATCTTTGCTAGCTTGAGGGGTCGCATCAGTCAGGACCTCCTGTGCAGTCACAGCTTCGGCTACTTCGGGAGCATCTTCTACAGGGGCCTCCTCCAGCGGAGCTTCCGGCGCGGTTTGCACATGCGAGGCGGTAACCGGTTCGGGCGCAGGCTGTTCTTTGCTCTTCTCTAGGACAGACCGCGCAGGCGAAACAGAAGACTTAATGGGCTGAATGGTTGCCAGAGCCTCAAAGAGGTCTGGCTCAATTGCACCACCCCACTGCTCCGGCAGGAGCCCCTTGGCATCAATATCCACGGGTTCCAGAGTGAACTGAGGGTCCTCATCCTCCTGCCCCATGTCCTCTGGCAGATCAAGCCGGTGACCTGCCTCAGCAAAACGCTCATGCAGGTTAGCTCGCAAAAGGGTCTGAGCAAGTGCAGGATCACCAGAACGAGCCGCATCGACAATGGCACGGTACTCCATACGCAGACGAGCCGATGTCGCACTCCACAGGGGAACCCGGTTAACAAGCTCAAACCGCGCTTCAATCATGGCATCGCGCAGCGTAGCCAACAGGGCAGAGACCAGGGCGTTACCCGACAAACGACCCAGCTGAATATGAAAATCAGCCTCAAGGTCGTGGAAATCGCTGAGACTGGTAGCGGCATCCTGCATGGCCCCGACAATCCGGTCAAGTTCGGGGAAGGCAGACTGGTCAAAAGACGGCCCGGCCAAGGCGTAGCTTTCCAGGAGCAGGCAGGTGTTTAACAGGTCCTGGCGCGGGGCTCGTGAACTGGCCAAGTAGAGGCCGATGGCAGGGCCAGCCGATGATGCCGGCTCACGCAAGAGAACGCTGATGATGCTCTTCTTGCGCCCCTCATAGAGCCTTAGCACCCCGATTTCTTCGCAGTGCTTAAGGCTTTCACGCATCAGATTTTGGCTGAGACCCACCTCGCGGGCCAGCACTCTGTCATCGGGTAGTTCATCTCCCAGATGCAGGTTTTGGTTAATCAGTTCATTCTCAATCCAGTCGAGAAACTGCTGATGGTGTGCCATATAGGGTTGTGTTTTCTCTCAGGTAGGGGTCTATGGAGTGATTAGCGCGCGCTGCGACGGCCCCAGCGAGCCAGCTTTGACAGCAGACCGCCTTCTTCAGCGGCTTCTGCTGCCTGCGCCTCTGTGATAGATGCGCGTTCCTGCGATTCCGCAACAGCAGCCTCAGCTTGGGCATCAATATCAGTCTCAAGCTTTGAAAGAGCAGGCTGAGCTTGGGAGAGGCCTTGGGGAACAAGCGGATTCTCGCCTGGAGAAACCTGTTCGTCTTCAGAATCTAAGGTGAGGTTCTGAGCCATCAGCTTAAGCTGAAGAGTTGCTTCAGTTTCAAGGTCTTCTGCAGCAAATGTGTTATCTAATGTTGCAGATAGAGCCTTGGTACTTTCTGCTTTCTGCCTGGGGAATACCTGTTCCTTATCAATAATCCCGTCAGCTCGCTCACCGGTGTACCGGTCAAGGACCGGGGTGAAAGCAGTCAAAGGAGTAATCAAAATACCGGCATTCCTAGGGTGAGGAACAAGGGGGGTATCAGCCTGTTCCTGGGTAACTTCAGCAGTCACGGGGGGCTCTTCTTCGGTTTCTTCTGGCTCGCTACTTGTAGCAAGCGGGCTAACCTTTTTTTCGGGGGATGGGGGGCTGTCCGTGCTGACCTGCTGGTCGGCAGGGTGAGCCCTTTCGTCCTGGGGGGTGGGAACAGTTTGGGACTCTCCTGTTTGGAGAGCGGGGGCATCGATGAGGGTCTGAGCCCAATCAGTGATAGTAAGGAGGGGCGCTGGGGTAATTGAATAGAAACGCTTCTGACCTACGGCCTCGGTTTCGACAAGACCGGCAGTTCGTAGGACTTTAAGGTGTTTAGAAACAGTTGGTTGGCTAACGCCAAGCTCCTCGACCAGTTCACCCACAGCCAATCGCTCGACAGCAAGTGCCTGAAGAATGTGTCGCCGGGTCGAGTCAGCGATAACAGCAAAAACGTCGTCTTTCATACTGACATCATATACGTATATATACCCACAATTGCATGTTTTACCAACAGAAGGGGGGACATGCCTGCACCTTATTGAAGCGGAGGGACTTTTACCCAAAGGGTAATACTTAGCTATTCTAGCTTACCCTGCCACACCAGAAATATTGACTAGTCATACCAGGGATCCAGACCCCACAGTGGAAAAACCTCCTTGCGGGTGGCCATAATTGAGCGGTCGATACCGCTTGCAGGGTCAAACCCGACCTCCCACGAAGACCACCACAAATCCACTGGGTCCCCCAAGATAGTGGGCACTTTCGTCCCGTAGCGCTCCAACATATATTTTTGCCAGGATTTCGGAGTGGGTATATTCACATCGAGAGGCTGACCGGCGGCAACAGCAATAAGGTGGCTCCAGGAACGGGGTACAGCGTTATAAATCGAGTAGCCCCCTCCCCCGGTAGCTATCCATCGGCCCTCACACAGCTCATCGGCAAGCAAAGAAATATGGGCGGCAATCTCACGCTGACCGTTAATGCTGACCTTCAGGTGCGACATGTCATCGTCCATGTGTGAGTCGCAGCCGTGTTGGCTAACAATGACCTCTGGCTGAAACTCCCGTAAGACGCTGGGGACGATTGCGTCGAAGGCTCGGAGCCAGCCAGAATCAGCAGTTCCTTCGGGTAGGGCAATATTTACCGAGGTTCCCGCCGCAAGGCCCTCCGGCCCCACCTCGTTTGCAAACCCGGTGCCGGGAAAGAGCGTCATGCCACTCTCATGCAGAGAGATAGTCATAACGTTGGGATTATCCCAAAAGATGCTCTGAGTACCGTCCCCGTGGTGGGCATCCACATCGATGTAGGCAACTTTTGAAACACCCTGTTCCAGTAGGTGGCCGATACCTACAGCGCAGTCGTTATAGATGCAGAACCCGCTCGCCTGATCCCGCGAAGCGTGGTGCATACCGCCACCAAAATTAACCGCATGTTTTACAGCACCAGTCAAGATGGCCTCTGCCGCCTGAAAAGTTCCACCAGCCAGTCGGGCACTTGCTTCGTGCACCCCCTCAAAACCAGGGGTATCTTCCGTCCCCAAACCACAGTTTGCAATGGTAAGACTCGGGTCAGCACTAATCTTCTGAACCGCATCAATATAGGAGTAATCATGCGCTAACATGAGCTGGTGAACGTTAGCCATCTCTGGCTCTTCGAGCTGGATTTGCGGCAGGTCAAAGATTCCCAATGCGCGAGCTAGGGATGCCGTGGCATCGAGCCTGGAAGGGTGCATAGGGTGATAGTCGCCAAAATAGTAGTTAGCCATGTGGGGACTCCACAAGACTCGCAGGTCAGTTGGCGTCAGACTATCGGTTGCTGCCACGAGCACTACCCCCTAAAGGTTATTTAAGTCACATTTCTCATTAAACACTCTAAACCCCATCGACAGCGGAGCCTACCGATATGACACGCACACTAGGCTAGAAAGAGAGGTGAACCAATGAACAAAATCGTGCGCCAGCCCCCGAAACCCGAGGACCATAGCACCCTCTTCAAAATCAAGGAAAGAGTCCCTCAAACAGTCATGAAAGAGGCTGACCAAGATGCCCACCCTCTCCAAACTCTCTTATATAGATTTCGCGAGCTAGTAGATCAAAGTGTGGGAAATTCCTCCTCCCGCATAGCTATTGCAGCCTTTGTCCTGGTCATTTCCGTCTTATCCTCGCTCCTTTACACCCCCTGGGCCTCCCAGGACGGCCACTCAGTAGCCCTCCATGATGCGGTTTTCACGGCAACTAGTGCTGTGACCGTTACCGGTCTTACCACTGTCTCCACGGCTGACCAATGGAGCACTTTTGGGCACCTCGTTATTCTCGTCGGCGCACAGGTCGGGGGCCTGGGGACTCTCACATTCACCTCTATCCTGGCTCTGATCGTTGGCAAGAAACTTGGATTACGCTCAAAAATCATCGCTCAGGAAACCCTCAACATTGGCCGTTTGGGTGAAGTAGGCTCAGTCCTACGCACAGTAGCCTTCACCTCTATCACCATCGAAGCCTTTATTGCCGCAACCCTTATTCCCCGCTTCATATTTTTGGGCGAGCCCCTGAGCCAAGCCACCTGGCACGGGGTCTTCTACGCGATCTCGGCCTTTAACAATGCAGGCTTCACCCCTCACACAGATGGCCTTGTACCCTATAGCCATGATCTGTGGGTCATTACCCCCATAGCCTTAGGGGTCTTTATCGGCTCCCTGGGCTTCCCAGTCATCCTGGCCCTGCGCAAGAGCCTGCACTACCGGGGGTGGAACCTCAACGCCAAGCTCACCCTGCTGGGTACCTTCCTGCTCTTTATGATGGGTTCCCTAGCCTGGCTGGTTCTTGAATGGAACAACCCCAAAACTATCGGGAGCATGACCCTGGCCGATAAGCTACTGAACGGAATATTTGCTTCTGTCATGACCCGCTCTGGAGGCTTCAACCTCGTAGAGATGTCAGACATGAACCCGGTGACAATGCTGCTGACCGATGTACTGATGTTTGTTGGCGGAGGCTCAGCATCAACCGCTGGTGGTATCAAGGTCACTACCCTGGCCGTAGTTTTCCTAGCCATTTTGGCCGAGGCCCGTGGTGACCAGTTCGTTGTAGCTTTCAGAAGAACCATCCCTGACGCTGTACTACGCATCGCAATTACGGTCATCATGATGAGTTCTGTCTTTGTACTCCTGGGGACTGCCGCTATTATGCTGATCAGCGGAGCCAGCCTGGATAAGTCACTCTTTGAGGTTATCTCCGCTTACGCCACCTGTGGTCTTTCAAGCGGGCTCTCACCTGATTTGCCAGCGGCAGGGGCCTACGTCCTTTCCCTGCTGATGCTGATTGGCAGAGTCGGTACCGTCACCGTGGCAACGGGGCTGGCTCTACGTTCCCGCCGCCGTCTATACAAGTTCCCCGAAGAAAGGCCCATCATTGGCTAAGAAAGAGTCTCGCACAACCCACAGCGCCCCGGTTCTAGTAATCGGGCTTGGCCGCTTTGGGTCAGCTACCGCTGCACAGCTCGTCCACCAGAATAAGGAGGTTCTGGCTGTTGAAAAGGATTCCGCACTGGTTCAGAAGTGGGCAGGGGAGCTGACCCATGTGGTCGAAGCAGATGCAACAGATATCAACGCCTTACGCCAGCTAGGCGCTCAGGACTTTAGCTCTGCTGTGGTTGGCGTAGGGACCTCGGTTGAGGCCTCTGTGCTCATCACAGCTAACCTAGTGGATTTAGGGATTGAACGCATCTGGGCCAAGGCGATTACGCCCTCCCACGGCAAAATTCTATCCCGTATTGGAGCACACCGGGTTGTTTACCCAGAGTCAGACGCCGGCGTCCGCGCCGCCCATCTGGTCTCCGGTCGTTTGCTTGATTTTATTGAGTTTGACGATGATTTCGCCATCGTCAAAATGTACCCACCTAAAGAAACCCACGGCTTCACCCTGGCAGAATCAGACGTTAGGTCGAAATACGGTGTAACAATCGTGGGTGTAAAATCCCCCGGCGAAGAGATTACCCATGCAACCCCCACAACAAAAGTCTCTTCACGAGATTTACTTATTGTCTCTGGGCAAGTGGATCTTATTCAGCGTTTTGCCTCAAGGCCCTAAATTCTCCACCCAAAGGTTGCCCTGACTAGGATTCAATAAACCTCAACCTAATATGTATATTGAGCTAATTTCTGAAAATTTTTCTGTTTTTTCTAGGACGACAAGGTGCATAATCCTACGAACTAGCCTATAGTTATAAATACCTCTAAAGGTGCGAGTGATTACTGAACGGTCCGCGAACCCGTTCAAGTAGCTAGAGACCTGATCTCTATGGTGGTTCCCCCTAATGCCACCGAGTTCAGGTTGAAGGCATTCTCCATCCGCCAGATCCCTACTGGTGGGTAGAGAGCTAAAGGCCAGTCCGGTTCCCTACGGACTGGCCTTTTAGTTTGCCCCCAAGAAGTTTCGCTACCCTCAAGGCTGAAATCTTGTTATAGAACTTGGTAGCACAGTATGCTCTTATGCTCAAACAGTCTTTAGGTGCTAGTGATCCTTGCTACCGCCGCAGAATTCAGCGGTCATCTCATCATTGCGCTGAACACAAGCCCGCATAGCCGCCTCAGTTAGTTCAAAGAGACCACCCTCAGTAAAGGTCCGGATAGCCCTGTCTGTGGTCCCCTTGGGACTGGTGACGGCCTGGCGCAGTGACTCGGGATCAGGGTCAGCCTCCAAGAGATAGCCCGCACCCGCCACGGTTGCCGCGGCTAGCGCTGTGGCTGTTTGCTCGTCAAGGCCTAACTTCACACCGGCGGCGGCCATTGTCTCGGCTAGTAAGAAAGCATAGGCAGGCCCAGAACCAGACACAGCGGTGACAGCACCCATCTGTTCCTCTCCAACCTCAAAGACCTGCCCTGCTGCCGCTAAGATATTGGCCGCTACCTCCTGCTGGCTAGCACTTACTGACGCACCCACCGAGATAGCAAGAACCCCCTTGCCCACACGTGAAGGAGTGTTTGGCATGCAACGGATAACAGGTTGTCCCTCAGGCAGTGCTGCTGTCAGGGCATCGAGGGTGATACCTGCGGCCACCGATACCACAAGGGTGCTGGGGTCCAGTACCGGGGCGATCTGCCGGGCAAGGTCAAGAATAGCGTAGGGTTTGACGCCCAAGAGCACAAGGTCTGCCCCCTGGACAGCCCGCAGGTTTGCTTCGGGCTCTGTCTCGTTTGCCAGTACCAGGACTTCTGAGCCTCGCTCCCCCAGTTTCTTCTTAAGGGGCTCGACGCTAGCTACGGAGCCGACAGTAGCGCGAAGTGTTGCAGGATCAGCTCCACCGGCAAGCAAGCCTGAGGCAATTGCCCCGTTCATGGAACCCGTTCCCAAAAAAGCTACAGTAGTCATGGTAGATGTTGTCCTATCGGTAGGGATCAAAGAGAAAGCCTGCACGAGGCAGGTTAGCGGGCCAGGTGGGTGCGCGCAAACTGAAGCGTCTCGTAGAGCCACTCGTCACGCTCAGCCGCGCCCTTGGCCTTGCGGGTCGATACCTCGGCACACACCACGCCCGCAAAGTCGGTCGTCGCAAGGTACTGTAGCGTCTCAGCAACAGGCTGACTACCGTGCCCCGGCACCAAGTGCTCATCCATGAGCTTATCGCCAGAACCATCGGTCAGATGAAGGTGCCCCAGGCGAGAGCCAATCCGTTTAACGGCCTCTAAGGAGTCATCATTGGCAGCTGCCGCATGGGAGAAGTCCCAGGTAATCCAGTCATAGTCAAAGCGAGAGGGCTCCCAGTGCGGGGCGTACATCTCGATCGCTTTCCCTTTGAATGACCAGGGGTACATGTTTTCTACCGCGATTTTAACGCCCTCATGTTCAGAGATTTCGCGGACACCGGCCACAAAGTTCTTGGCGTAGGTCTTCTGCCATCGGAAAGGTGGGTGCGCAACAATCACGTCAGCTCCTACAGCCTTGGTCATTTTGGCAGCCATCTGCATCTTGTTCCAGGCCCGGCCCCACACCTGCTGGGTCAGCAAGAGAGTCGGTGCATGAATAGCAGAAATTGGAATCTGGTACTCCTGCACCAGGTTCAGCAGGTCGTAGGGCTCCTGACTCAGAGCGGTGTGAGTAATCATGACCTCAACACTGTCGTAGCCAAGATCAACAGCCGTTGAAAAGGTCTCGTGCACCCCCAGAGGAAAAAGGCAGGAGGTCGAAAGCGCCACAGGAATCTGAGGTCGCGGCCCTTCTATTTCCGTAGTAACAATAGCAGGCTCAGCAGAAGCTGGGTTGAACTGGGGGTCAGTCATAACAAGCACCGTTCATCTACAAACCGGCTTACCTAGAAAGGAAAGTTTCTACCGGTCAGCAGGATATCAGAGTCTAATTACGGACGAATTCTTCAAGTGAGCGGGGGTCAAGCATGGAGTAAGAACCCTGCTGGGCTAGGTAGTTCATGCGGCGCAGGATCAGGCCCTCACGCAAAGCCCAGGGGCTGACCCGCATAACTCCTACGCCAAAAACATCCATAGCCGTCTCAGCTGCAATAGCGCCAGCAAGCATCTGCTCAGCGCGCACCTCGGACACCCCCGGCAAGTCCACCCGCTCAGACGGTGCCATGGCTTCCATACGACGGGTCCACAAGCGCAGGTCTTCTAAACGCATTTCACGCTTAACATAGGGGCCAGCAGAATACGGGGCAGCACCGCAAATACGGGCCAGGGAACGGAAAGTCTTAGAGGTACCCACCACCATGTTGGGCTCACCGTAGGCAAGGAGCTGGGTGGCAACAGGCTCTAGGGTTTCACGCACATACTTACGGAGTTTCTTAATTTCCTTGGGTGAAGGGATCTCCGAGCTAAACCAGTCCCCGGTCAGGCGGGTAGCGCCCAGGGGCACCGAGATAGCATCATCGGGGTAGGCATCCATGCCGGTAGAGAACTCAAAGGAGCCACCGCCAATATCAAAGTTGAGGATACGGCCAGCACCCCACCCCTGCCAGTGGCGCACCGCGTGATAGGTAATCGCAGCTTCCTGGTCACCGGTAATCTCGGTCAGGTTCACCCCGGTGGCATTCTGCACGTGCTGAAGGACCGCAGGGCCGTTTTTGGACTCACGAATAGCGCTGGTAGCAAAAGCTAAAAGGTCCTCAGCTCCCTGCTCGATAGCATAAAGCACAGCGCTCTTGACAAAGGCTGTCAGCCGGTCGCGGCCCTCGTCGGTGATCTTCCCATCCGCATCAATGTAGCGCACCAGTTGGAGGGGCTCCTTATGGGCATCGGTATAGGCTTCGGGGCGCGAACCCAGCTGCCCCTCGATCAAGAGCAGGTGGCCGGTATTTGAGCCGATATCAAGCACGCCGAGTCGCATGGTTCCCCCAGGATAGGTGAAAAGAATAAGGTTCCTGCCTACCAGTCTAAAGGACGCACCCCGCGCGGCCGGCCAACTCGATCCCGCAAACAGCTGGGGGCAGGAGCCTAGCTCCTGCCCCCATCACCCGCTGGCAGGGCTTAGCCCCTACTCAGCGGTTTCTGTAGCTGTTGTCTTCTTGGCTGTTGTCTTCTTGGCTGTAGTTTTCTTTGCAGGTGCCTTCTTGGCAGGGCTCTTCTTAGCGGTAGTCTTACGCTTAACCGGGCCCTTGGCGCGCTTCTCAGCCAAAAGCTCAACCGCACGGGTATGAGTCAGTGACTCAATTGTCTCGCTCCTAGGCACCGTAATATTGGTGACACCGTCGGTGATGTAGGGGCCAAAGCGGCCGTCCTTAACCACAATCTTCTTCTCAGACACCGGGTCAACACCCAGCTCAGCCAAGGGGGGCTTAGCCGCCGCCCGCCCACGCTGCTTAGGCTGAGAATAAATCTCAAGGGCCTGCTCCAAGGTAATCGAGAAAATCTGCTCCTCGTTTTCCAGCGAGCGCGAATCCGTACCCTTCTTCAGGTAGGGGCCAAAACGTCCGTTCTGGGCGGTAATCTCAAGGCCCTCAGCATCGCTTCCCACCACGCGGGGCAGACTCATGAGTTTGAGCGCGTCCTCAAGGGTGATAGTTGCCAGATCCATGCTCTTGAAGAGGGAGCCGGTACGGGGCTTTTCAGACTTAGGCTTCTTCTTAGGCTTGGGCCTACCGTTCTTGTAGTACTCGGTGGGCTGGGCCTCCATCCAGGCGGCGATTTCTTCTTCGCTCATCTCAGGGATCAGCTCGGTGACGTAGGGGCCGTAGCGGCCGTCCCGGGCTACAATAGTGCGCCCGGTCACCGGGTCTACACCCAGTTCACGACCGTCCTGTTTGCCCTGGGAGATCAGCTCTGCGACCTTCTCCTCGGTCAGCTCATCGGGAGCCAGATCATCAGGCACATTAGCGCGGACCGGGTCCTTAATCTCGCCGGTCTCGGTGTCAATTTCGCCGCCCATCTCAAGGTAGGGGCCAAACTTACCCACGCGCAGATTGACTCCGGGGGCAACCTCAATGGAGTTAATAGCTCTAGCGTCGATATCACCCAGGTTATCGACCATAGGCTTGAGGCCGCGCTGGGCCTCACCACCAAAGTAGAAGTTGCCCAACCACTGGGTGCGGGCTTCTTCGCCGCGTGCAATGCGGTCCAGATCCTCTTCCATCTCAGCGGTGAACTCGTAGTCCACATACTTGGCAAAGTGCTCTTCAAGCAGGCGTACCACCGAAAAAGCCGTCCAGGAAGGTACCAGGGAACCAGCCCGGTGATGAACATAACCCCGGTCCATGATGGTGGAGATAACGGCAGCATAGGTTGAAGGGCGACCAATACCCAGCTCGTCCATGGCCTTGACCAGGGAGGCTTCGGTGTAGCGGGGCGGGGGCGAGGTCTCGTGCCGGGCAGCCTCAATATCGCTGGCGTTCAGCCTATCGCCCTGGGCAAGCTGGGGCAGACGTTTCTCACTCTTCGCCTCGGCGGCCTTGTCTTCCTCGTTGCGCAGGGCATCTTTGCCCTCCTCATAGGCAGCTAAAAAGCCTCGGAAGGTAATGACGGTACCGGAGGCGGCGAACTCGGCATCGCGCCCATCACTGGCGATAGCGCCCAAACGGACGGAGGCGGTTGAACCCTTAGCATCAGCCATCTGAGAGGCAACGGTACGCTTCCAAATCAGTTCGTAGAGACGGAACTCATCGGGGCTCAAGGCTGATTTGACGGCAGCAGGGGTGCGGAAGGTATCACCGGCAGGGCGGATTGCTTCGTGAGCTTCCTGGGCGTTCTTAGACTTAGAAGCGTAGACGCGCGGTGAGGCAGGTACAAACTCGGCACCGTAAAGTTCCTTGGCCTGGGCGCGAGCGGCCCGGATTGCCTGATCTGACAGGGCAACGGAGTCGGTTCGCATGTAGGTAATGTAACCGTTTTCGTAGAGTCGCTGGGCAACCTGCATGGTCGAGCGTGACGAGAAACGGAGCTTACGGGCTGCCTCCTGCTGCAGGGTGGAGGTCGTGAAAGGGGCAGCAGGACGGCGGGTGTAGGGCTTGGTCTCGACCGAGCGAACCGCAAAATCAGCAGAGGCCAGAGCGGTAGCCAGCGAACTAGCGGCGGCCTCATCGAGATGGGAAACCTTAGAAGCCGCAGAAGCCTTTAAAGCGCCGTTATCGGCAAAATCCTTGCCCGTAGCAACACGGGCACCATCCACAGCAGATAGCTTAGCGCTAAAGCTCTCAGCCGATGCGGTCGTAAAGGTGCCGGTCAAATCCCAGTAGCTGGCAGAGCGGAAAGCCATGCGCTCGCGTTCACGCTCAACAACCAGGCGGGTGGCAACAGACTGCACGCGGCCCGCAGAGAGGCCACGCGACACCTTGCGCCAGAGCACGGGAGAGAGCTCATAGCCGTAGATACGGTCAAGGACACGGCGGGTTTCCTGAGCATCCACCAGGTTCTCATCGATCTCACGCAAATCCTTGAAGCCACGTTCAATGGCTTCCTTGGTGATTTCCGGGAAAGTCAGACGGTAGACGGGTACCTTGGGCTTGAGCACCTCAAGCAGGTGCCAGGCAATCGCTTCGCCCTCACGGTCCCCATCGGTTGCCAGATAAAGCGCATCAGACTCTTTGAGCAGGCGCTTGAGCTCGGTGACTTTCTTCTTCTTATCAGAATTGACCACATAGTAGGGTTCAAAGCCGTTCTCCACGTCAACAGCGAACTTACCCACAGGGCTCTTTTTCAGCTCATCGGGCAGTTCAGAGGGCTGAGGCAGGTCACGGATGTGGCCCATCGAGGACTCGACAATAAAGGCATCTCCCAGGTAACCGCTGATTGTTTTGACTTTAGAGGGGGACTCTACAATCAGCAGTGACTTGCCGTGCAGGGGGGTTGCCTTGGTGGGCACTGGTGGCTCCTTGAGGTTGACAATAGGCGTGTAAGCACAACAATAGCCGACAGACAGCACTTCCTGTCCACTTAGGGTCATGTGACCTTAGAGGGCTCTTGGCACCCATCATGCTGGCCGACCTATGGTGTACGGGGTTCTGGGGCTGGCTTAGAGCTCGTCGGTCGGTTCTTCACCGATCTCAAATTCGCGGCCGCTAATGCTCACCGGCTCAACCTCAACCCAGTTGGTCTTGTAGGTCGGTGCGTAGGCGCGTAGCCCCAACGATTCAATGGCGGCAAGGTCAGCTTCGCTGGTCAGCCACTGGGCATTCCCGTGTACTACCACGGAGCGGGCCATACCATCTTTGACTTCATCAATCTCAAAGGCGGCCTTACGGCTAATAACGACCTCGGACAGCTTCTGCCCAGCTGCGGTACGGAAGTAGATTTTCTTCTGGTGCACCACAAAATTGACGGGGTAAATATCGACTTCGCCGCTCACGGCTAGGGCAAGACGCCCAAACTCATGCGAGCTTAACAGCTCCCAGCAGCGGTCTTCGGTCAGGGCTTTAATCGGGTTCTCTACCATAGCCCCAGTCTAGTCACCCTGCTCAAGGCGCAGAAAACTCTTCTCCAACAGTTCACGAATGTTACTTATCAATTCCTGCTGGGGTGAAGCGTCCTGCCAGTCCAGCAGAGTGGCTAGGGCATTGACAATCTGGCCCACGCTGAGTTCCCCATCGCAGGCCGAGACGAACCCGCTTGTTTCTGTGGTTTCTAAAATGGTGCGGCGTAAACCGGCACCGGCGCGGAGCAAAATAAGGGACGGATGCTCAGAACCGGGTGACAAGTGGCGCTCCTCGGTCACATCCCCAGCTACCACCAGATGCTGGGCTAGGAGGGCTTCATCATCCAGGGCAGTCACCGCATCATAGTGGGCAACGGCCTCAGTGATAAAGGAGGCAATGGGTTGTTGGATCGGGTAGGTAATTTCCTCAAAACGGTGCAGGCGCTCCCCTGCCGCCTGCAAGTTGGGTCGGCGCAACCAGATCATGCCAAAGCCGATAGCGTCCACGCCTCGCGCGGCAAAGTCGCGCAGGTAGTCAGTATAGGCCTGCTCGTAGTGGGCGGGGTCGCGGTTTTCGCTGGCATCACGCAACCAAGTCTCAGCATACTGCTCCGGGGCAAGGACTTCACGCTGAATAAACCAGGCCTCCGCTTCTTGACCTACCCAGTCGCGGGGGCGGGCCGACCAGTCGGCCTGCTCACCGGGGCCAGCCACGGGAATTTCCCAGTTACCCAGCATCTGGGCACGCCCACCGGGGTTCAAGATCTCAGGGAGCTGGCGCACCAAGGTTGACACGATGCCATCCCCTGCCATACCACCGTCGCGGTAGGTGAACTGGTCTGCCGAGGTCTCCCCAGAGCTACGCGGTGTAATGACAAAGGGCGGGTTAGAAACCACCAGGTCAAAGCTCTGCCCGGCTACCGGTTCCAGCAAAGAACCGTGGAGCAAGCTCACCCGGTCCTCTAGCTTCTGCGGGTCAATCTCTAGGGCAGGAGCATTAAGCAGAAGGTTAAAGCGGGTAAAAGCCAATGCCCGCTCCGAAATATCTGTTGCGGTGACGTGACGGGCGTGGGACAGCAGATGGAAGGTCTGGATGCCGCACCCGGTGCCCAGATCGAGCGCCCGTTCAAGGGGAGTGCGCTCGGTGAACTGTGCCAGGGTCAGGGAAGCATGACCGATACCCAGTACATGGTCCTTCCGCAGAACGCCGGGGCGCTGGTGCGCACCCAGATCGCTAGCAACATAGAGTTCAGTGCCGTCGTCAGCGGCGTGGGGGCGCAGGTCAACCGAAGCCTGAAGGGAACCTGTGGCAGCGCTTTCAGCCAGGCCAAGCTCTACGAGAAGATCGCATAAACCGGCCCCCAGAGCGGCTTCAAGCTCAGCAGACTCAAGCACCTGCCCCATCAGGAAGAAACGCACTACCTGCGCCAGCGACTTTTCACCAAGGCTAAAAGTAGAGGCTGTTTTCTCGTACCCCAGCACCTGGTTCAGCCTGTAGATACCAGGTGTGAGCTGGTCCCGGGTCATGGCCTCAAAAGCGCGGTCACCCAGGAGGGAGGCAACCCCCTCATAGGTATAGTTGACCGCTCGCAAGGCAGTATGGAGCCTGACCAAAGAAGAGATATCGGCGCTTACCGGAGCACCAGGAACACGAGAAAAATCAGTAGTCATCACCCTACCCATGTTAACCGTAGAGAAACCCCAGCCGCACGCACAGATCCGGCCCCTAGCCACCGCACCGCCAAACTAGGCCTCCATTGATGGGGCAGAACCTACCACAAACAGCTAGCACAGGCTAACGTAGAGGTATGTTATTTGCTTTCTCTGTAGCCCCCACCGGAGGCGGCGACCCCAGCGGCTCCGTCCACGATGCCGTTGCCGAAGCCGTCCAGATTGTGCGCGACTCAGGCCTACCCCACCGCACCGATGCCATGTTCACCACCATCGAAGGTGACTGGGACCAATGTATGGCCGTCATCAAAGCCGCCACCGAAGCCATGACCCGCTACGGCAACAGGGTTTCCCTCGTGCTCAAGGCGGATATCCGCCCCGGCCACGACTCCGGTGAAATCACCGGAAAACTCGACCGGCTTGAAGCAGCCATTGACCAGCGGGCCAGGAGCTAACAGTGCGTATCTGGTCCATCACCCCTGCCCTGCTCGATGCCAAAGGCCTAGTCGCTTGCTGGCGTGAAACACTCTTGGCCCAAAAAGTCCTCCAAGGAAAAACACGCGGCTATACTCAGCACCCCCAGCTAGACCGCTTCAAAGCAAGCAATGATCCGCTGGCCTATATCTGCGCCTACCTGCACGGCCTTGCCGACGAAGCTGACACGCGCGGCTACTCCTTTAACCGGTCACTCCTGGTCCTGCCCAGAGATAATAAGCTGGAAGAGCTAGAGGTCACCGAGGGACAGCTAGAATATGAGCTTGCTTTCCTTACCCACAAAGTCAAAGGGCGCTCCCCCGACTGGTTCGCCCAGCATTTCTCCACGCCACCGCCAGCATTACCCCACCCTCTTTTCAAGGCCGTACCGGGCGGTATAGAAACCTGGGAAAAAGTTAAAGAGGGAACTTCGCCTTCTTTTACCGACAAGTAAGCTAAAGTCTTTCTTATGGCTAATGTAGAAAAAATTGCCGAACTCGAAAAATCCATTACCGACTGGAAGCAAAAAGCAGCCAACGGCGGCCCCGCTTTCATCGAAGAGATTATTGCCCGGCTCGAAGAACAGCTGGCAGAGGAACGCAACTCGTAAGATAACCCACGGCATTACCGCCCCATCAGGGCACCGGTAAGACCTCATAGAAATACCTTCCGTGCTAGCGCACCGGAAGGTATTTCTCTTTCTAGGTTCTGTTCTCCCAGGGCAACTACCTTAGGCTAATACTCAGAACTGCGACTATGCAGAGAGTCCGGTCACCGCCTGCCACAGGTACATGCGATAGTTCTGCCCCTGCATATCACCCGGCCCGTACACCTCTAGACACACACCGGTAGGGGTCAGGTTTTTAGAGGGGATAAAGGTCTGAGCCAGATAGTCAAAACCGGCCTTAATATGGGCAGGTGGAAGACCGGGCACCAGGGGCCCCTCCACCAGTACCGTAGCGTACATGGCACCGGGGACCACCACACCCGTCAGCCCCAAAGCCGCAACATCTTTAATACCCCCGGGAACAATAAACCCGGCAGTATAGGTCACCCCAGAATCGTCGGCATCTGGCATGAGCACGCCCACCCGCTGAAGCTTCTCCACAGCCGCCAACCGCTGGGCAGCCAGCTGAGCCTCAGCCTCTGTCTCGCCGGCACCCAAATGATCATAGAGTTTCTTCCACCACAGCGAAAAATCGCTCGTCTGCCTAGCCGGCTCGGTCACGCCCGCCACCATAAAGGTCCCATACTCAATCAGGGCTGTCTCATACGTCTGCTCTGCTGTCATGGCTCACTACTCTAATACCCCAGCACCAGAGCACACAAAAGGGGCCGGGCAAAAGGTCGATACCTCTTCACCCAGCCCCTAGCCCACGCTTGAATAGGTAAAAGTCTTAGCCGCTCACGCTCTCAAACTGGGCCAGTGCCTTGGTCTCGCACTCGGGGCACAGCAGAACCAGGTCGCGGTTACCGTCCACATCGAGGTTGACAAAGCTATTAGCAGGAGCCTGGCAGTGCTCGCACTCACCAATAGTTACGGTATCGGGCGAGAACTCCACGCGCTGACGCTTGTCAAAGACGTACAGAGAGCCTTCCCATAGCCCCGAGTCACCAAACTTTTCGCCGTAGCGCACGATGCCGCCGTCAATCTGGTAAATCTCCTTGAAACCCCGGTTCTTCATGAGGGCGGAGAGAATCTCACAGCGAATACCGCCGGTGCAGTAAGTAACAACCGGCTTGTCCTTGAGATGATCGTACTTACCCGACTCAATCTCCTGGATAAAGTCGTGGGTGGTCCGCACATCGGGCACCACAGCGTTCTTAAACTTGCCAATCTTAGCTTCAAAGGCATTACGCCCATCGAAGAAGACAACCTCATCGCCACGTTCTTCAACCAGCTGGTTAACCTCTTCGGGTTTCAGGTGGACACCGCCACCCACTACACCGTTCTCGTCAACCACAAGTTCATCGGGGGCACCGAAAGCAACAATCTCCTTGCGGGCCTTGACCGACAGGCGGGGGAAATCAGCGGAACCACCATCGGACCACTTCAGTTCCAGCTTCTCAAAGCCGGGGTACTGGCGGGTCGTCTTACCGTACTGTTTGAGGGCGTTAACATCGCCGCCCAAAGTCCCATTAATGCCGTGCTTGGAGATGAGGATACGGCCGGTTAGGCCAAGCTTCTCGCACAGGGCGCGCTGCCACAGCATGACAGCCTTGGGGTCGGTTACGGGTGCAAAGCAGTAATAGAGGATAATTCGTTCTTGAGCCACGCACCCATTCTAGTTCTTCTTGGCCTAGTCTGCCCGATACCACCGGGCAGATAAGCCATAAAAGATGAGCTAGGACCCCAGGCGGAAGCGCCGCCCCGTCATGGACACCGGAGTTAGCTCCACCAGTTCCAGCTTCTGGCTATCAAGCCAGGGTTCCAGGTTGAGCTTGCCGACGTAGTCAATCTCGCGGCTATCAGTCAGGAGTCGGGCCCGGGCAAACACATTCACTGAGTGCGCGCTCTTGCCCTCAACCCGGTCAAACTGTAGGGTCACTTTTTCATCAAGTAAGAGCTGGGTAAGCTTGCTACCGGCTGCCGTGCGGAAGAAAATCTTTACCCCGTCCGTCACAATATTCAGCGGGGTAATGTGCACGAAGCCCTCCTCGCCTACTGTGCCCAAACGAGCAAAACGAGTGCCTTGGATCAAATCCCACACCTGCTCATCGGTGAGCACGGTAACCACAGGCTCCTCAGGAGCTGACTGCTGACCCTTAATGTTCATTGGAATACTCATAACTCCCATTATTCCAGTTCTATGCATAGCTCACAGCCTTTACGCCCGGTTGGCGGGATAAAGGTCAGGCACAGGGGCTCTTGGTTTGCCCTGGGCAGCTCCCCACCATGCTCAGCGCCAGTCACCTCTGCCCTCAACAAAAGGTAGGAACACAGTACAGGCAGACAGGACAGGTCTGGGAAACAGCAGCAACAGGCCAGGCAATAAACCACCGACCAAGCGGTGCCATAATAGGGATGTGCCTACCCAAACCCCGCAGGAAAGCCCCGGCTCACGGGCGCCCGCCCCCCAAGAGCTCTTACTCGTGCTGGAACAGCTTGGTCTGACCGAGCTCCCTGCACAGGTCAGGCATGTGCGCACCCTGCCAGCCCAAGAGGCGAAGACCAGCCCCTGGCCGGGCTGGGCCCACCCCGCTGTCGTTGAGGCCTTCCAATCTTTGGGCGTGGATGAGCCCTACCTGCACCAAGTCCAGGCAGCCACCCTTGCCCACGATTCCTCCGGTAGCAGGCACGTCATTCTTGCAACGGGCACAGCCTCCGGCAAGTCACTGGCCTATCAGCTCCCCGTGCTCGATGCCCTCTACCGGGGCGAACACGAATATCAGGGAACCGGCTTTGATACCGGCAGGGCAACAGCCCTCTATCTCTCGCCCACCAAGGCGCTAGCTGCCGACCAGCTCTCTTCCTTACGAGCTCTTAACCTGCCAGGGATTGCGGTAGAGGCCTACGACGGGGACACCCCACGCGAAGACCGCCGCTTTATCCGCGAGCGCGCCCATCTGGTCCTGGCTAATCCGGATATGCTTCATCACGCTATTTTGCCTAACCATGCCCGGTGGGCGACTTTTCTGCGCAAGCTCAAATATGTGGTGGTTGATGAGGCGCACGGCTACCGGGGTGTTTTTGGGGCGCACGTCTCTCTTGTGGTGCGGCGGCTGCGCCGAATCTGCCGTCATTACGGTGCTACTCCCGTTTTTATTGGGGCTTCTGCTACCAGTGCGGAACCTGCCGAGTCTTTTGCCCGCCTCATTGGGTCGCGCCCTCAGGCGGTCACTGCAATTACCCGGAGCACCGCACCCAGAGGATCCACACAGGTGCTTCTGTGGGAGCCTGAGTTCACCGAGCCTGACACGGTTCGTGACCGGCTAGCGGCTCCAACTAGACAACCGGCGGGTGCGGGCGAAAACGGTGCCCCGGTCCGCAAATCAGTTATCGGTCAGGTAGCAGAGATGATGGCTGACCTGGCGGTCAGTCGCACCCGAACCATCGCCTTTATTAAGTCCCGGCGCGGGGCAGAAGCCATAGCGCAAACGGCCGGGCGCTACCTCGATGAGGTAGAGCCGGGTCTCTCCGAACGCATAGCCGCCTACCGGGCAGGCTACCTGCCCGAGGAACGTCGTGCACTGGAAATCGGTCTGAGGCGGGGGCACATACTGGGTATTGCCAGCACTTCTGCCCTGGAGCTGGGCATAGATATTGCCGGGCTGGATGCCGTGCTCGTAGCCGGCTGGCCGGGGACCCGGGCTTCCTTCTACCAGCAGATCGGGCGGGCAGGACGAGCCGGGCAGGACAGCTTTGCAGTGCTCATCGCCAGCGAAGACCCCCTAGATACCTACCTGGTCCACCACCCCGAGGACATCTTTGACCAGGGTGTTGAAAAGACTGTCTTTGACCCGCACAACCCCTACGTCCTGAGTCCCCATCTGTGTGCGGCAGCCTCCGAGATTCCCCTGCGCAGGGAAGAACTACCCATCTTTGGGACTAGCACCGAGCGGCTTTTGGAAAGCCTGGTCTCCCGAGGCTACCTGCGCCAGCGGGCTACCGGCTGGTTCTGGACCCACCCAGAGCAGGCCAGCGACCTGGTAAATCTGCGCGGTGGTGGCGCTCCCCTGCATATCGTGGAGAGCGACACCGGAAGTGTTATCGGCACCATGGACCGGGCACAATCCCACTCCCAGGGCCACCCCGGTGCGATTTACACGCACCAGGGTAAAACTTTCCTGGTAGAAGATTTAGATGAGGAGAAGGGGGTTATCACCGTAACAGCGGCCAACCCCGACTACTACACCCAGGCCCGGGACGTCACCGAGGTCGCCGTACTGGCAACAGAAAAGTCTCTCCAGCAGGGGCAGGTGAGCCTGAACTTTGGCCAGGTGCGGGTACGTTCTCAGGTGGTGAGCTACCAGAAGAAAAGCCTGGTGGGGCAACAGGTTTTAGGGGACGAGCCTTTGGAACTAGAGCCCCAGCTCCTCCAGACCCGCGCCATCTGGTGGTCCATGCCCGCTTCGCTACTCCAGGCAGCGGGTATCCATGAGAAGGATATCCCCGGCGCGCTTCACGCAGCCGAGCATGCCGCTATTGGCCTGCTCCCCCTGGTGGCAACCTGTGACCGGTGGGATATCGGCGGGCTTTCAACAGCCTTCCACATAGACACTGAGTTGCCCACCATTTTCGTCTACGACGGCCACCCCGGAGGGGCGGGTTTTGCCGAGCGTGGTTTTGAGCGGGTAACCCACTGGCTCCGCGCAACCCTGGACACCATTCTGGCCTGCGAGTGTGAGCTGGGCTGCCCCTCCTGCGTGCAGTCCCCCAAATGCGGTAACCGCAATGAACCGCTCCACAAGAAGGGAGCCGCACAGTTATTAGCTTCCCTGCTAGTAGAAGCCGGGGAACTCACCGAACAGCAAGGTGCCGATCTACTGGGTGCAGTGGCTCACCCCGGTACTGACGAACCTGGCAGAAGCAGCAACCCGAACAGGACTACGGCACCGAACCGAACTACGGCCCCGAACCGAACTACGGCACCGGGTCGAGCAAGCGCGCTCTCTCAGGCAAGCACACCAGATCAGCTAACTCCGCTTGAGCAAAGTCACCGAGAGCTCACCGTCACGGAGTCTCTGACCGGCCACAAGGATAGTGGTGACCCCTTCTAAAGGGTTTACCGGTACTGAGCTAATCGCGGTGACCGGTACCTAAGAACCACTTAGCCCGGGTGGGCCAGCCCTAGAAATACCCTGGGCTGGCCCCAGAAAGGCGAAGGGGCCAGCAATATCGACCGAGGTGCGGATATCCGCTGTACCGGCCAGGCCCGGTGGAAGGGCGCAGGCCACCAGGTTGACCCGGTTGGCCTGAGCTACCTCCTGGGCTCTATCGCAGGGATCCCCCGAGGTCAGCCCGCGAGCGGCGTCGGCAGCGGCTAGAGCCGCCAGGTCAGCGGCCTGGGCCGCCCGGTGGTTAGCCGCTAGGACGCCTATGAGCCCGGCGCAGGTAATCCCCACTATGAGCAGGGCGCACACCATACCCACCACCGACAGGCTCCCGCTCCCCCGCTCGGGGGAATCCCCGAGCGGGCGGGAACCATGACTGCCTGCGCAGGGGCGGGTCACGGAGTTTCACCGCCCTGAGCCCTAGGTTCGGTAAGAGCCCAGGCATCGGTATTCAGCTGCCACCCACTGATCTTTCCAATGAGTCCCGGCGCTGGCCTACTCACGCTCACACGGGTCATGCCATCCTGCTGGCCGATAGTAACCCTAGCCTCCGGCTCAACATCCTGGACGATACGGATTACCGTCTGTGAGTCTTCACCGCGTGCGGCGGCACGGGCACCCAGGCGGGCCCCCTCTTCCAGCCGCAGCTGGATCATGCCGGTGGCGGCAGCACCCAGAACCAGGGCAAGAATGAAAACCACAGCGGGCAAGGCCACAGCGAACTCTGCGGTAGTCGAGCCCCGTTGGCCCTCGGTGCGGTCAAGGGTGGCGGGCATGAGGCTAGGCCCCCGTTGAGAGTGCTGTTTGAACGATATTCAGGAGCATCTGCCGGACTTCATCAGATTTGAGGATAACCACTAGCAGGCCGGCAAAGCCCACGGCTGCTAGCATGACGATGCCGTATTCAGCAGTGGTGGCGCCAGCCTCAGGGTTATCAAGGCCAGCATGAACTAGCTCGCCGGTAAGCGCTTTATCAGCGCCCGCAGGCTCCATCCGATGCTGTTCCGTCGTAGCGCGGTCCCGAGGTGCAGAAAAACGTGACATGTTCTATCTCCTTGTCAGAGTCAGTGGGCTAGATTCTCTAGACCATGCGTTTTTGTTGCCCGATCAGAACCCGGGGGCAAGGGGTGCGGATACCGTTGGAAAAGAAGCAGGTCCTGACCGGGTGCCTCTAGCCTGCTCCCGCTCACGCACCGGGTAAAGGCTCATTCACCCCTGTGGATAGACCACTACTCCCCCGGCGCGTCGCTCTGCCCACCTAGCTCTCAAGGGTTCTTCCTACTCGACCTGCGAATTGGTGTTCCCAAGACACTGTGTAACGCGCATTTTTCTCTTAAGCAGGCACCTGTGAACACCGCCCCAAACCCACCGGTTTCTTAGAAGAGGGTCGGTAAAAGCGCTATCAGCACGGGGATTACCCCCAGACAGATAAAAGCGGGCAGGGAACAAGCCCCCAGGGGAACCACCAGTTTGACAGCTAGCCGGGCCGCAGATTTTTCGTGTTGCCGTTGCCGATGCCTGCGCTGGCGGTCGGCCAGCACCCTCACGAGTTGGGCGCTGGGCGCACCTGTTTCTAGGGCCAGACCCAGACAGTCACGCACCGGTGCCAGCCCCTCCGGTCTACTCTTGCCCCAGGCTTGCTCCCAGTGGGCACCGGCGTAGAGCTTAGCAACCACCACTGCTAGTTCGGTGCGGTACCGCCCCTGCTCAAGCTGGCTGAGCTGTTCCAACACAGCGGGTACAGAGAGCCCCGCGGTGAGCATCGTGGCCGCCAGGTCCAGGTAGAGGGCGGGGCTAAGAGCAGGCAAACCCGACTCCTTATTGCCTGCAGGAACCGGCGGGCGCGGACCTCCCTGTTCTTGCGCCTCCGTCTTCTTTCTGCCGCCGAGCACCCAGAGCAGGCCAGCAGACAGGAGGCAGAGCAGGCTCAGACAGAAAACCAGCAGCACCACTAGAGCTCACCCCCTTCCGCACGCCCAATCAGCCGGGAAGTCCACCGGCTCCCCGCGTAGGCTAGGCCCAGACCGGTTAGTCCCACCAGGGCACCGCCAAAGGAACCGAGTAGAACACCCAGAGGGTCGGTACCCATGATGATGCCCAAGCCCAGCCCCAGAGCGGGTAACCAGGACAGGATCCGTCCCGTTGCCTTGGGACCACTCAAAGCGGTTTCTCGCTGTTGACGTAGGTCGATTTCCGTCTCGTAGTAGCGGGCCAGTCTCTCAAAAACTGAAGCAAGTGAAGCGCCGGTTGTTTGCCCCACCTGCCAGCAGGCGGCCAGAGCTACCACACCATCCCGCACAGATTCCCGGTAGTCAGCGGTACCAGGGTGCAGGCATGCCGGGCCCAGCGGAAGCCCTTTCTGGGCGGCCTCGGTACAGCACTCAAAGAGGTCCACCATATCGGCCAGGGCGCGGGCAAGATCCTCGTCCTGCCAACGCTCTGCGCCCCAACGCGCCACTGGCCTCATGCTCGCTATTCGGGTACGGGTTTCTTCTAATGAACTAGCCAGGTTCCGGCCTACCATAGCGCAGGCAAAAGCCGGCGAACAGCCTGCCTTAAGCAGGGCCGCCATTCGCCAGATAGCGTCAGGCCAAAGCTCTAACTCATCCAGAGAGGGCTTGTTTCCCCGGCGCGCCCTCAGAACCAGGTGAGTTAAGCGGGTTTCCAGCCCTCCTAGAGGGCCGGGCAGGGTGCTGACCGGTCCTGTTTTCATCGGTATTCCCCCAGGCCGGAGGCGGCTTTAAGGCCGCTCGCCTCGGGGTGCCACAGCAGAAAACTGCCCCGGCGGCGAGCTTCCACTGTACACACCGGCTCTACCAGCAGGGCACCTGCACTCCCCCGCAGCCGGTAGACACCGCGCACGAGCCGTTGCCCTTTATCCCGCTCCAGGTGAATAAGATAGTCCAGAGCAGTCTGAGCTTGCAGGGCCACAGCCTCCTGGCTCGCCCCCGCTAAAGCCCCCATGGCATAGAGGCGGGCAGGTACAGCGTCGGCAGAGTTGGCGTGTAGGGTGCTCCCGCTCCCGGAGTGGCCGGTGTTCATGGCGGTCAGCATGTCCATGACCTCAGCCCCACGGCATTCCCCCACCACCAGGCGACTCGGGCGCATACGCAGGGCCTGGCGAATCAGCTCGTCCAGCCCCACGGCACCGCGCCCTTCGGCATTAGCTACCCGCGCTTGCAGGCTCACCGTATGGGGGTGCTCCAGATGTAGTTCGGCAGTGTCCTCCACCAGCACCAGCCGCTCATGGTCAGGGGCCTCCTGCAAGAGGGCCCGCAGAAGCGTGGTCTTACCGCTGCCGGTTCCCCCGCTCACCACCAGGTTGGCACGACTTTTCACCAAGTAGCGCAAGAGCTGTTCCAGGTCCTTACCCATCATGCCTTTCTCACGGAGCTGGCGCAGTTCGTAGCGGCGCTCGCCTTGAAGACGGATAGAAAGTAGGGTCCCGCTTTGGCTGAGCGGTGGCAGAATCGCGTGGACGCGTGCACCCTGAGCGGTCTGGACGTCGGCGGCGGGGTAGGCATCATCTAGGCGGCCTCCTGCGGCCAGAATGAGGCGGGTGGCCAGTGCCCGCACGTCCTTGTCGTCCTCAAAGGTGATGTTTGAGCGGTGTAGGCTGCCTGCTGCTTCGTACCAGACCCGGTGCGGGCCGTTGACAAAAATATCGGTGAGTTCGTCAATGTTCAGGAGCTCTTCGAGGGGCCCTAGCCCGGTGAGTTCGGCTTTGAGGCGGGCACCTGCTTGGGGTGCTATCTCGCGCTGGGGTTCACCTGCTGAGGTGGTTTTTTCGGCTTTTTCTTGTTCGTCCAGGACCGTATCAATGAGGCCCTGTAAGCGGGCGGGGTCGGTCATGGCCTCTAGGCTCAGGCTGTCGGCGGTGAGCTGTTCACCCGGTTTATCTGCGTTTTGTTCCACCGGGGACTGGTTCCGCGCTTTGGGTTCTTCCCCGGGGTTTTCCTGCTTTGGGCCGGGTAGTTGGGCCATGTCTTGGGGCTCTATGTCAAAGAAGCGGCTGCGTGCTTTGCGGACAAGGATTTGGATCTGGTCGTCAGGGGCGGTGTCAGCACCCACCCGTTCATCTGTAGTTTTAGCTGGTGAAGGCATGATTTACCTCTGGGGTTCAGCCCTACCCGCTTCTTTTCCTGCCCTCTTTATGCCACAGATAAAGCGCCAGGTCTAGCCCCGCCTGGCAGGCTGTGGATAAACCGGGGGCGATGCCCAGAGTTCAGTGCTGTGTCTGCCAACTGGCTTGGGGCTGGCGTTTAAGCGATGTTGGCAGAGACAGCACTGGGGTCAGGTGGGTGGCTTGAATTGCGCTGTGTGCGCTAGCTAACCGGGCAAGAGGGAGGCTTGCCGGTCTACCTACCCAAACGTACGGTGTGTTCGGGTCTGGCGCTGAGCCAGGGTTGAGCCGTGTTTTGGGCAGACCCCATAATAGAAGAATGTATATAGTGCTCGGCCCCGTAGCTACCCCGAATCGGGGGGATAGCTGGGAGGCTATAACTCTCAGCGATACCGGTGCCGGTAGCCGCCGCACTTTCCCCCGCGCTAAGCTCCCTGATTTTATTAGGGCGGTGGAGGGCCAGAACCCGCACCGGACTATTCGTTGGACGTGGGCTGATTCGCGTCTGGTGATGCCTCAGCTCTTGACTGCGGGGGTGTCGCCGGCGTCCTGTCATGATCTGCGGCTGGCTCAGCGGATTCTTGTTACGGCGGCTTCTAATGCGCAGAACGCGATGAGCTATACCCCTACTCTTGATGTGGAGCGGCTGGTCCCTGAGCCTGCTGGGGTGATGCCTGCGCGTCAGCCCATGGAGGGGCAGGGTTCCCTGTTTGATGATGAGTTGGCCGGTTCTTCTCTGTCCAGTAAGGCTCCGCAGGAGCCGAGTGCCCAGGCTTTGGCCGCCGAGCTGACGGCCCAGCGTGCGGCTGTGGCGACTTCCCCTCACCCTTCGCGTTTGGCTCTGCTGTTGGCCGCTGAGTCTCAGGGGGCGCTGATTGCCGCTGAGATGAAGCACTGGGGTATGCCCTGGAACCGTGCTATCCACGAGAAGATTCTGGAGCACGAGTTGGGCCCCCGCCCGGCGGGGTATGACCGGCCCTCTAAGATGGAGGCTCTTGCCGCCCGTATCCGTGAGGAGCTGGGGGCGCCCCATCTGAACCCTGATTCGCCCCAGGATGTGCTCAAGGCTTTGCAGGCCGCTGGGCATTCGGTCACGACTACCCGTAAGTGGGAGCTGACTGAGTGGGCTAATGCGGTGCCGCACCTGCGTGAGGATCGCTGGCAGGTGGTGCGGCCTTTGCTGGCTTATAAGCGGTTGGCTCGGCTTTACACGGCTAATGGCTGGAATTGGCTTGATGCCTGGGTCAGTGACAACCGCTTTTACCCTAGCTATGAGGTGGGTTCGGCAGCTACGGGTCGTTGGGGTGGGCATGGCGGGGGTGCCATGCAGATCCCTAAGGACGTGCGTCCTGCTGTTCGTGCTGAGGAGGGCATGATCCTTACGGTGGCCGATGCCGCGCAGATTGAGCCGCGTATCTTGGCGGTGATGAGCGGGGATCGTGCGCTGGCTCTTGCGGGGCGGGGTAAGGACCTATACCTGGGGATAGCTCAGATTGGTGAGCGCACCGGTAGTGTGCTGAATGACCGCCCCCACGCTAAGGTTGCCTTACTGGGCGCTATGTACGGGGCTACTAGCGGTGAGGCGGGCCAGCTCATGCCGCACCTGAAAAAGATGTTCCCGCAGGCTATAGCTTTGACAGAGCGGGCCGCCGCTCTTGGTCTGCGCGGTGGGCAGGTGAGCACTTATTTGGGGCGTACTTCCCCTGCGCCTTCGGCCACCTGGTTTCAGGCTCAGCGCAGTCAGGGTACCGCTGCCGATGAGCGTGCCGCTCTCTCTGCGGCCCGCGCGCACAGCCGGTTTACCCGCAACTTCCTTATTCAGGGTACTGCCGCTGAGTGGGCTCTTATCTGGATGGCACAGATTCGCCGGCGTCTACGTACCGAACGCCGTTTTGGGCGGCGTTTGCAGTCGCGCCTGGTCTATTTTTTGCACGATGAGATTATGCTTTACGGCCCGGTGGGTGAGGCGGCTCTCTGCACGAAAATTGTGCGGGAGTCGGCGCAGACCGCTGCCGAACTGATTTTTGGGAAGACGGATGTGGAGTTCCCGGTAACGGTTGTGACCACGGATGACTATTCCACCGCCAAGTAGCTCGGTCGTCGTAGCTGGTATGACTGTTAGCTGGCTTGGGGCTGGCGTTTAAGGGCGCTAACGCGGCACATGGTATCAGAGCCGGCAGACGGTGTTCCCGTTAGCTGGCTCGGGGCTGGCGTTTAAGGGCGCTAACGCGGCGCATGATATCAAAGCCAGCAGACGGTGTTCCCGTTAGCTGGCTCGGGGCTGGCGTTTAAGGGTGCTAACGGGAACACCGTCTGCGGGGTTATAAATTACCGATCTTCTAGGTGTGGGCTTCCCGTGTCTGTTCCCTGTCCCAGGGTTCTTCCCAGCCCAGTTCTTCAAAGACCCGGGAGAGCAAAATCCCGGTAAAGCCCCAGATGGTGAAGTTCTGGTCCGCGTTGGTTACGTCAAAGGCCGGTGACTTATGGGTGGTTCTGCCCCGGCGCACAGTGGCGGTGTGGCGGTTAGCTGGGTCGAGCAGGTCAGCGACCGGCACACGCACCACTAGGGCTGATTCTTCCCTGTCGACTGCTTGCACGGGGGTGGGTAAATCCCACCAGCCCAGTACAGGTGTGACCCGGTAGTTGCTGACTGGCAGGTCGATGGGTGGGAGTTGCCCGAGCAGGCGCACTCCGCTGGCATCTAGCCCGGTTTCTTCGACGGCTTCACGGAGGGCTGCTACCTCTTCTACGGTTTGACCGGTGAGGGTGGCTTGGTCGTAGTCTTCGGGGTCGATGCGCCCACCGGGTAGGGCTGGTTGCCCGGCGTGATGGCGTAGCCCGTCGGAGCGTACTAGTAGCAGTAGGTCCAGGTCGCTGGTGACGGTGGGGCAGGTGCGGTGGTGGGCTGGCGCGGTGTCGAGCAAGCCAAAGAGTAGGAGTACGGCGGCGGGTTTGATGGTGTGGGGGTCAATTGCGCCGATGTTCCAGTTTTCCCTCTGTTTGACAAGGGCGGGGGCCCTGTAGGCCAGGTCTGTGAGCTGGGTGAGGGCGGGGTGTTCTCCCGCTTCTGACGCAGGAATCTGGTTGGGAGCTTGCGGGTTTTTAGGCACTGAGTGAGTACCCTTCTGCTCGCAGCTGGCGGCGGGTGGCTCCCTGGAGGAAACGTAGGTGTAGGCGTTCGCGACCCGGTGCCATCTCGTATTTGAGGAGTTTGGCGGCTTTGGTTTGGTCTGTTTCGCCGGTGCCGTAGGCGGGGCAGAGGTCGGCTACGGGGCAGGCTCCGCAGGCTGGTTTTTGGGAGTGGCAGATGCGCCGCCCGTGGTAGACCAGCCTGTGGGAGAGCTGGGTCCAGTCTTTGGGTTCAAAGAGTTCTGCTACCGCCTGCTCTACTTTGGTGGGGTCTTCTTGGTCGGTGAATCCGAGCCTGCGGGAGAGCCTGCCAAAGTGGGTGTCTACGGTGATGCCTGGCTTGCCAAAGGCGTTGCCGAGCACTACGAATGCGGTTTTTCGGCCCACGCCGGGGAGTTTGACCAGGTCTTCGAGTTTGCCCGGCACTTCCCCTTTGTGTTCAGCTACAAGTTGGGCGGCCAGGTTGACGATTGATTTGGCTTTGGAGCGGTAGAAGCCTAGGGGTCGCACCATGTCTTCGATGTCTTCGAGTCGGGCGGTTGCTAGGGCCTGGGCGTCGGGGTAGCGGGCGAAGAGTTCGGGGGTGGTGGCGTTGACGCGCACGTCGGTGGTTTGGGCTGAGAGTACGGTGGCGATCAGGAGCTGGTAGGGGTTATCGAAGTCTAGTTCTGCGACGGCGTAGGGGTAGGTTTGGCCCAGGATGCGGTTGATTTTGCGGGCGCGGCGGGTGCGGGCTAGGGGGCTTTCTGCCTGGTTTGTGGCGGTGGCGCGGGCGCGTTTGCGGGCGGCGGCCTCGGCGACTGGGGTGGGAACGGTGCGGATTTCTAGGAGCTGGCGCTCGGTATCGGTGAGGGGTGCGGGTTCCTGGTCTATAGCTGTTGCGGATGCTGGTGTCTTTTTGGACTGGGGCATACCTAGAGATTACCCGTAGAAGCGACAAGATGATGTTCGGTGTCAGTTCGCTCAACACGAACCCTAAATTTGTGACATAAACTACAGATGCGCTATTGTTGGGGAGAAAACCACAATGTGGCCTAAGTCTATGACGCCACACACAGAGGAAGGCATATTGATGACCGACACCCAGGACGTCTTTGCACCCAGCCCCGAATTCTCAGCCCAGGCCAACGCCCAGCCCGGCATCTACCAAGAAGCCACGGAAAAAGGCCCCGAATTCTGGGCGGAACAGGCTCGTGACCTGCTGACCTGGTACAAGCCCTTCACCCAAACCCTCGACTGGTCCAACCCTCCCTTCGCCAAGTGGTTTGGCGACGGCGAGCTCAACGCCTGCTACAACGCCGTAGACCGCCACGTTGAAAACGGCCTGGGCGAGCGCACCGCCCTGCTCTTTGAGGGCGAGCCCGGCGACACCGCCTCCTACACCTACGCCCAGCTCAAAGACCAGGTATCCCGCGTAGCCAACGGCCTAGAATCTCTTGGCGTGACCAAGGGTGACCGTGTAGCCATCTACCTGCCCATGATTGCCGAAGCTGTGATTGCTATGCTGGCCTGCGCCCGCATCGGTGCCGTCCATTCGGTAGTATTTGGCGGCTTCTCGGCGGATGCCTTGCGTTCCCGTATCGAAGACGGAGAGGCCAAGCTGGTTATCACCGCCGACGGCTCCTACCGCCGTGGTAAGCCTTCTATGCTCAAACCCGCCGTCGATGCCGCCCTAGAAAAGGGGGGCTCCAGCGTCGAGCACGTCCTTGTTGTTCAACGCAACGGTGAGGAGATCAGCTGGGTGCAAGGCCGCGATGTCTGGTGGCACGAGCTGACCGCTGAGCAGTCCACCGAGCACACTCCCTCACGCCAGAACGCCGAGGATCCCCTCTTTATCCTCTACACCTCCGGTACTACAGGTAAGCCCAAGGGTATTCTGCACACCACCGGTGGCTACCTGACCCAGGGCGCTTTTACCCACAGGAACATCTTTGACCTCAAGCCTGAGACAGATGTCTACTGGTGCACCGCAGATGTTGGTTGGGTAACCGGCCACTCCTATGTTGCCTACGCTCCTCTGGTCAACGGCGCCACCCAGGTCATTTACGAGGGCACTCCCGATGCCCCGCACCGTGGCCGCTTCTGGGAGATTGTGCAAAAGTACGGTGTGAGCATCATGTATACCTCCCCCACCGCTATCCGCACCATGATGAAGTGGGGTGAGGACATTCCCGTCAAGTACGACCTGAGCTCCCTGCGCGTACTGGGTACCGTGGGTGAGGCTATTAACCCCGAGGCCTGGCGCTGGTTCCACCGGGTCATTGGTGGGGGCAACTGCCCCATCGTTGATACCTGGTGGCAGACTGAGACCGGGGCCATCATGGTCTCCCAGCTCCCCGGTATTACCGTGGCTAAGCCCGGTAGCGCCCAGCAGCCTATCCCCGGTATCACCATTGACGTGGTCGATGATCTGGGCGAGTCCCTGCCCAACGAACAGTCCGGCTTTCTAACCATTCGGGAGCCCTGGCCCTCTATGCTCCGCACCATCTGGGGCGATGATGACCGTTTTGTCGATACCTACTGGTCTCGTTTTGAGAGCATGTACTTTGCCGGTGACGGCGCTAAGCGCGACGCTGACGGTGACCTGTGGGTACTGGGCCGTGTGGACGATGTCATGAACGTATCGGGCCACCGCCTCTCCACCCCCGAGATTGAGTCGGCCCTGGTTTCACACCCAGCTGTTGCCGAGGCCGCCGTTGTCGGCGCTAGCGACGAAACCACAGGCCAGGCCGTCATGGCCTTCGTCATTCTCAACGACGAGGCTAAGGCAGCAGGCTACGACGATGCTGAGCTGGCCGAGCAGATTCGCGCCCATGTGGGTGTGGAGATTTCACCCATCGCCAAGCCCAAGCGAGTGCTCATCGTGGAGGACCTGCCCAAGACCCGGTCGGGTAAGATTATGCGCCGCCTGCTCAAGGACGTAGCCGAGGACCGCCCGGTCGGTGACACCACCACCCTGGCTGATCCCACGGTCATGGAGTCCATTGAGGCTAACTTTAAGAAGAGCTAGCCCGGCTAATCCCCCGAGCCTGTTTCCAAGGCTCAGGGCTGGGGCGACTACCGTAGTCCGGTGAAACCCAGAAAAAATATTTACTCTAGGTCCGCCTCTTGTTTACCTGCAACCGAGCAGATAAACAGGGGGCGGGCCCTTTTATGTGAAAAACTAGAACCTATGGCACATAGACAGACTGCATCCAAGCTCATTTCCGTTATCAACGGACCCAACCTCAACCTCTTGGGAGCGCGTAAGCCCGAGGTCTACGGGCACACCACCCTGGCGGATATTGAGGCCACCTTGCGCCAGCAGGCTGCGGATCTGGGTTTTGAGCTGAGCTTTATGCAGTCCAACCATGAGGGCGACCTGGTGGACGCTATCCAGGCAGCAGGCACCCAAGCAGCCGGGATCATCATTAACCCGGCAGCCTACACTCACACCTCTCTTGCCCTGCACGATGCCTTGGAGGCCGCCGAGCTACCGGTGGTGGAGGTTCACCTGTCCAATGTGCATAAGCGAGAGCCTTTCCGCCACCGTTCTTTTGTTTCTCCGCAAGCAACCGCTGTGATTACCGGTGCCGGTGCCCAGGGCTACGAACTGGCCTTGACCTTTTTAGAACGGCAGTTGAGGAAGTAGCCTCATAGGCCCTGGGCGCTACCTCTTACCCGCTTCTGGCACAGGCTAGCCTACCTAGACGGCACACTGGCCGGTTGCGACCGCAAGAGAGCCAGAGTGCACCTGGCTGAGCGCCTCCAGCAGAATCGATGAAGGAATAGCGTAACCGGTCTGGCCCTGGGTGGATTTAGCAAAAATCATGGCCATGACCTGACCATCTTCGGTGAGCACCGGCCCACCAGAGTTCCCCTGCTGGACATGGGCCGCTATCTGGTAGACCAAGCGGGAGGGATTCGTTTGGCCTGTACTTGCATTAATGGTCTGCGTATAGCCTAGGCCCTGGACGGTTGCTGAACGGCTGGCAAAAGGCCCTCCGCCGGGGTAACCCATAAAGGCAACGGTGGTTCCTGCGGCCACCTCAGCACCTTGGATAGGCAGGGGGGCAAGAGCCAAGTCAGGGGCACTGATAATAGCAACATCCTGCTCTGCATCGAAGTAAACCACCTGGCCGGTAGCTGCCTGCCCGTTACGGCCCAGTAGGGAGGGGGTACTGACACCGGCAACAACGTGGGCGTTTGTTACCACCAGCCCACCGTCCACCGCAAAGCCTGAGCCTTCTGATACGTAGTTGCAGGCGTTTGCGGAACCCACCACCTGCACAACCGACTGGCTAGCAGTTTCAAGTGCATCTGTTTCCAGCGGGTCGCTGGGGGCTTCCTGCTCGGGGTAGAGAAGATGCGATACCTCAGGAAGGCCGGCGGCCTGGACGAGTTGACCCTTAATCTCTGTCACCTTTTCCTGGGCGGCAGGCGGTGTTACCTGGAGCAGCCAGCTAACCACCTTAGATTCAGAGGTCAGGGCGGTAACGGTGGGAATACCGAGCGGTCGGACCACTAGAACAAGGGTAACGATGACCAGAGCGCTCAAAAAGATGTTGAGCAGGCCACCTGCAAGGCGCTCCAAACCGCGCAGGGGTGTCTTATCGCTGGCGCGGCGAATCAGGTTGCCTACGGTCATCCCAAGGGTTTGGCCAAGAATCAAACATCCTAAGGCAGTGCCCAGCCCCACTAACAGATACCAGTGAGAACTCACCTGGTTGATAGCCCACGGGGTTGCGTAGAGGGCAGCTAGGGCACCGGCGATAAAGCCGACGAAGGTCCCCAGAGTAACAAAAAGTCCTTGGCGTAAACCGGCAAGAAAGTAGATGCCGATAATGGCAAGAATTACCCAGTCAAGGATGGTCATATATCTCCTTAAGAAAGAGGGAGGCAGACTCAAGTATTTAACCAGGTAATCTGCACGGCTACCCGTAAGGGTTTCACAGCCTACCGGCTCAACCTGAAAATAGCGGGAAAGGACGGTTAAAAAAACTCTGGTACTGCTCGGAACAGCAATCTTAATGGGTGTCCAAAGCCACGAATATCATGTAGGCTCTAAAGTAGTTGAATAAGTCACAGTTAAAAGTGCTGTGTGATGAACTAGGCAAAGACTATGCTTAGGTAGTCCGTAGCCCTCAGGAACAGGGTTCGCGCTTAAACTAACCAATCATCCCCCCTAGGAGTAACAAAAGAACCATGGATATTGAAGTACTACGCCGCGCGCCACTCTTCGCTTCTCTCGACGATGAGGCATTCGCCGCTCTCACCGAAGACATCACCGAGGTAGACCTTTCCCGCGGTGCCACCCTCTTCTACGAAGGCGATCAGGGGGACCAGCTCTACTTCGTTATCTCAGGCAAGATGAAGCTGGGCCGCACCGCCTCTGATGGTCGTGAAAACCTGGTAGCTATCATGGGTCCCGGAGAAATCTTCGGTGAGATGGCCCTGTTTGACCCTTCACCCCGTTCTACCAGCGCAACCGCTGTTTCCGAGACTCGCCTGGCAGGTGTCAAGCATGAGTCCCTGCGTAAGGCTATGGAGAAGTCACCGAATATCTCCGCTCAGGTTCTTCAGGCACTGGCCCGCCGCCTGCGCCGCACCAACGAAAACCTGGCTGACCTGGTCTTCTCCGATGTTCCCGGTCGCGTTGCTAAGGCTCTGCTGGATCTGGCTGACCGCTTTGGTCGCCCCGCAACCGACGGTGTTCTGGTTGCCCACGAACTGACTCAGGAAGAGCTGGCTCAGCTGGTTGGTGCTTCCCGCGAGACCGTTAACAAGGCTCTGGCTGAATTCGTTTCCCGTGGCTGGATCCGTCTGGAAGCTCGCGCAGTGGTCATTCTTGACCTGCAGCGCCTGCGCCAGCGTTCACGCTAAGGCAAGCTCCCCTCAAGGAGGGGTAGAAACATAAAAACCGGGTGAGACAGTTACTGTCTCACCCGGTTTTCGTTTCTAGGCCTTAGCTCTTGAGGAGAACAAGAGCTGGGACCTAGCACAGTCAAAGGACTATAAAGACTTCTTCAAATGCGCCCCCGACCTGAACACCCGCAGATAGCCCTATGCGTAGAAAATTTCTGGCCATAAAGCACACAGTCAGAACAGTAAACACCCCACCGCTTTAAAGTTCTTTGATAAAAGCCAGGGACTTCTTAGTAGAGCACGTTCTGCTCTTGTTTTGCCTGAATAAAGCTAGTCATAAAAACTAAACTTTCTTTTCCTCTACTGACAGGTAGCAGGTACCTGTGACGTCCCGTTTAACCTCGGGCAGATAGAGGCTAACCTGGCGGCGTTTTGAGAGAAAAGCCACCGCACCAGAAGCCCCCGCGAGCTGTTCAAGCAGGTACATAACGCCCGGGGTAACAAGCTCCTGGAAGGGTACCCCCACGGTGTCCGGCTGACCGATTTCATCGCCCAGGGCAGTACTTGAGGGAGCCGCGATCAGGTCGCGAGCGCTCACCCAGCGCCCCCAAATGCCCTTTCCAGCAAGGAGAGAGGGGCTCTGCCCTACGGGGACAGCGCAGGTGAAATAGTGCACGTCATAGCGTTTGTGAAAGAAACCCGGGGACTGCCAGCGGGCCAGAGGTTTGAGCAGGTCAGCCCTAATTTTTAGGCCCCTGCGTTCAAGGTAGTCCGCGAAAATTTTCTCCTGCTGGGCTACCGACTGACGTGAAGTCATGCATTCGTGGCCGCTGGTCAGTTCGATAGTGGACAGCTCATTATCACCGGCCAGCAGAACACCGGTCTCTTCAAAAAGTTCACGGATAGCGGTCACTACAACAGCGCTTGTAGCTCCCAGGTCTTCCTGGGCAAAACTCTTAGCCCAGTATTCGCCACCGGGCCCAACCCAGCCTAGGGGAGCGTAGTCTTGACGAACCCCCAGACCGCCGGGGAAAGCTACCCTACCCATGGGGGATTTAACCCGGTAGGTCATAAAGGTTTCCACGCCGTTGGCACCATCTCGCACAAAGACCACTGCGGCGGCAGGTTTAGCCGGGGCTTGGTCACAGGCACCCTGGTCAAGCCAGGCGCGGGCGCAGTCCTGCTGACTGGGAGGAATCGGGTGGGTTTTAGCTACCGGCACGCGCGGGACGGCCCCCGTTCCCGCGGAGTAGGGGCGCGAGGCGGAGGCAGGAGCTACCTGCTTAAGGGCACCTGTGTACATGGACTGGTTAGGCATATTCCACGATAATTTCGACTTCAACCGGTGAATCGAGCGGGAGTACTGGCACGCCGACAGCTGAACGGGCGTGCACACCGGCATCACCGAATATGTCGCCTAGCAGCAGAGAAGCGCCATTGATGACAGCAGGCTGAGCGGTGAAAGAGGGGTCAGAAGAGACGAAACCAAGGACCTTCACCACCCGGGTCACGCGGTCAAGGTCACCGATCACAGACTTCACTGCGGCCAAAGCGTTGAGTGCAGAGAGGCTAGCAAGTTTCTGGGCGGTCTCAGGGTCAACGAACCCTTCCTGACCCTTATCGGCTACCTTGCCAGTAGCCGGAAGCTGGCCTTGCACGAAGGGAAGTTGGCCCGATGTGTAAACATAGTTGCCACTGGTTACAGCGGGAACGTAAGCGGCCACGGGAGCTGCCAGTTCGGGGAGCTCAAAACCAAGCTCTTTAATGCGGTCTTCAATCTTTGACACGGTAAGCCCTTTCTCACAGGGTGTCCGGGGGCATAAAACCGGGCTACAGGCCTTATGGCCCGAACCCGGTTCTGGTGCGATGTTTAGTTAGTTGCCTTCTTGCGCTTAAAGTAGGCGATCGGATTGCCCTGAGTGGGGGCAACCATGTTCCCTGCCGGGGTTGCACCGCTGGGTGCGGCACCGGGCAGAACTGCCACAAGCTCCCAGCCGTCTTCACCCCAGTTATCGAGGATCTGCTTGGTTGCGTGAATCATCAGGGGCACTGTTGCGTATTCCCATTTTTCCATAGCACCAAGCCTAGACCACCCGGGCCTAAAAGACGAAGAGGCCGGGCCTCAAGAGTAGGTTTTGAAACAGCCAAAGCCTTCGGTGTGCCTACTGTGCACTACAAAGTGGAGCCGGGACAGCGTCTTGTGGGGTGCTAAAAGGGAGCTCCGCACGGAGGCAAGCCGGTAGATTTTGAGGGACTTTTCCGGGCTAGTCCCCCGGCCCTGTGGTGCGCTTTGGCCGGGGAGCCGATAAACTGGTTAAATGGCTTCCTCTAAGAACGTTCGTACACGGCGCCGCACTCCGGGCGATTTCATTCAGTTTATTGCACTGAGCATTATCTCCGGCTTCGTAGTTGCTCTGATTCTGATACCACCAACTACCGCGATGAGCGCAACTATCAACGCATCCATGAACTGGTTTAAAGCTCTGCCTGTCAGCATGAGCAACGGGCCGCTCTCGAAGCCCTCTGTTATTTACGCAAGCGATGGCAAGACCGAACTTGCTTCTTACTATGCTCAGAACCGCACAGAGGTTTCTCTGGATAAAATTTCACAGCATATGAAAGATGCCATTCTTTCCTCAGAGGACCGTAAGTTCTACGAGCACGGGGCTGTCTCACCCCTGGGTATTGCACGCGCTGTAGTTAACAACGTGATTAACCCCGGTAACCGCCAGGGTGCATCTACCCTGACCCAGCAGTACGTCAATAACCTGCTGATTGATGCTGCCGAGCAGTCTGGGGAAGAAGCGGGCACTCTGGGTGCCAACAAGGACTACCTAGACAAAATCAAGGAAATGAAGCTGGCCATTTCCATGGAACAGAACCTGAGCAAGGACCAGATCCTTGAAGGGTACCTGAACATCATTAACCTGGGTGGCTCTAACTACGGCGTGGAAGCCGCCGCCTACTACTACTGGGGTATTTCGGCCTCTGAGCTGGATATCTCCCAGTCAGCCATTCTTGCCGGTATGGTGGTCTCTCCCAACATGTACCGCCCCGATAAGAATCCCGAACTTGCCAAAAAGCGTCGGGACATCGTACTGGGCACCATGCTCCGTGACGGCAAAATCACTGAGGATGAATACTCTGAGGCGCTCAACGAGGACGTCAACCTCGATATTCACACCACCCCCTCAGGCTGTTCTACGGCTGGAGATTTCGCCCATTTCTGTATTTACGCTGTTACGGATTTCTTGAATGATGAAACCTACGGCGCAACCGAAGATGACCGTAAGAATGCCCTCTACCGGGGCGGTTACAAGATCATTACCACCGTTGATGTTAAGGCCCAGAAGGAAGCCAAGGCCCAGGTAGAAGCTACCCAACCTTCCACCAACAACCCCGATAAGGTATCAGCGGCTCTGGTTTCTGTAGAGCCCGGTAGTGGAAAGATTCTTGCCATGGCGCAGAACTCCGGCTACGGTGACTCCGTCGAAACCAATTTCGAGGACAACTACTACAACTTCAACGTTGATATTGCCCACGGCGGTACTGCAGGTTTCCAGCCCGGTTCAACCTTCAAACCCGTGTTTCTTGCCCAGTGGATCAAGGACGGTAAGGGCGTTAACGCCACCATTGACGGCACCTCCCTGAACTACCCCAAGTCCTTCCGCTGGCCGGCCTCCTGCCAGCCCAACGGGTACATTCTTTCCGAGGATGCCGAGGGGTTCTCCTTCAGCAACGCAGAAGGGGGCCTACGAACCTGGAACACAGTGGCCTACGGCATTAAGAACTCTATTAACTCCTTCACTGCCAAGATGGTATCGACCACCGATGCCTGCGCCATTAACGACCTGCGAGCCAAGCTCCGCATCACCGACGGGGCCGGCAACCCCCCCTACGAGATCACCCGCCCTTCCTACATGCTAGGTGGCTGGGAAAAGGGTACTACGCCCCTCACCATGGCTTCGGCCTACGCTACCTTTGCCAGCGGTGGCACCTACTGTGAGCCCCGCTCCCTCACCAAGGTCTCCAAGAACGGCAAAGAGGTCAAAGGCTATAAATCTACCTGTGAGCGTGTGCTCGATGAAGACGTTGCCAATGGCGTTAACTACGTCCTTGAACAGGTGCTAGTCAGTGGCTCCGGCTACCAGCGCGGCATCGGGCTAGCCGGTGCCTCTGCAGCTAAGACCGGTACCACCAACGACTCCACCCAGACCTGGATGATTGGTTACACCCGTGGCATTGCCACCGCCTCCTGGGTAGGTAACGTCGATCAGGGCTCACGCCCCCTCAACGGCCTATCCATCAACGGGCAGCGACTTAGCTACGTGGACGGTGCCACCTACGCCGGTGCTCAGTGGCAACGCTATATGCGCGCTGTAGCTAAGAACTACAAGACTGACGCTTTCACTACACCTTCGGCTAAGGTGCTTGGCACCAACCAGTAAGGAATGATGTGAATTCTCTGAATTCTGCTCATGTGGCGGCTTCGGCTGGCACTCTGGCACGATCCGCAGCAGCGGTTCTTGGCGCAGGTGCTCTAGCTGGGGCCGCCACGGCCGCTTATGCCCACTTTATTGAGCTCAATAACTTCACGATTCGCACCGAGACTCTACCGGTACTTCCCGCCGGTAGCCCCGACTTTAAGGTTCTGCATATTTCGGATATGCACATGATTCCCGGCCAGCGGCCTAAGCGGGATTTCATGCATTCGCTGGCCGAGCTGAAACCGGACCTGGTTATTAATACCGGGGATAACCTCTCCCATATCAGTGGGCTACCCGCCCTGCTCGATGCGCTGGACCCACTCCTGGACTTCCCCGGAGTCTACGTTCCCGGCTCCAACTGCTATTTCGCGCCGGTCGCCAAAAACCCGGCCCGCTACCTGTGGAAAAAGAACACCGGGGACGAAGCCAGCCAAGAAACCCGGGCACCCCTACCGACCCAGGACATGCACGATGCTTTCGATGCTCGCGGCTGGTTGGGGCTCATTAACCGCTATGACACGCTCACTCTCAAGGGTCTGCGCTTGGAGTTCTCCGGGGTCGATGACCCTCACCTGGACTATGACCGGCACCCCGGGTTCTCCCCCACCGCCTTTGAGCGGCAACCGGCACCAAGCCTGCGCCTTGGTATCTGTCACGCCCCCTATCTGCGTACCCTCAATCGTTTTGTAGCGGACGGCGCCCAAGCAATTTTTGCCGGACACACCCACGGCGGGCAGGTCTGCCTACCCGGTGGCCGGGCACTGGTTTCTAACTGCGACCTGCCCCCGGAACGCGCCAAGGGAGTCTCCCTGCAAGGTAATATTCCGGTACAGATTTCTGCCGGACTGGGTACCTCCCGGTTTGCCCAGGTGCGGCTCTTCTGCCCGCCAGAGGCCGTACTGGTCACTTTGACCACTCCCTAAGTACGCACACTAACGGTTCTCTTCCTCACCCACAGACCGGAAGAAAAGGTAAACATGTCATTGCGCCTCTTGCGGGTTAAGCCTCTACCCACACCTGAGCCAGCGCCTTTTGTTGACACAAACGAACACGACCTTACACTCTGGCGTTACTCAGGCCCTATCCGGGGGCGCTGGTTTGCCGGTCTGCTGGTGGCTATCACCAGTGCTATTGTGGCAATCTCGATACCGCAGGTCTTGGGGTGGATTGTTGATTCGCTCCTCACCGATCAGCCCACCGTACAGGCTATCTGGGTCGGTGGTGGCATAGTCTTAGCCTTAGGTCTGCTCCAGTCGGGGCTTTTCCTCTTACGCCGCCAGCTGGTCGTTGAGCCGGCTTCGGAGGTGGAGAATACCATGCGGGTCAGAATCTTTGACCGGCTCTTGCGTTCACCCGTTACTTTCCACGACCGCTGGCCATCGGGCCAGCTACTGACCCGTACCATGTCCGATTTGGGCACGGTGCGTCGCTGGACGGCCTTCGGCCTGATTCAGCTCATCACCACCGCTATCCAGGTACTGGTGGGAACGCTCTATATGTTTGCCGGTTCCTGGCAGCTAGCCCTCATTTTCCTAGCCAGTCTTCCAGTTACTGTTTTCTTTATCTGGCGGTTTGTACGTACTTTCCGCCAGCTCACCCGTGCTTCCCAGGAGAAGGCAGGTGACCTAGCAACCTCTGTTGAAGAATCTGTGCAGGGTATTCGTGTGCTCAAAGCCTTAGGAAGGGGCGATCATGCCTTAGCTGGCTTTGCGGCCAGCTCTGCAGAACTCAAAGACCTTGAAATCCGGCGCGGTCGGGCTACGGGAGCCATGCGTATGCAAACAGCTATGACCAGCGGCCTATCACTGGCGCTTGCTTTGATTGTTGGTCTTCAGCTTGTCGCGGCAGGCTCATTGAGTGTTGGTAGGCTAACAGGGTATTTTGCTACGGTAGCCATGCTGACGGGGCAGGTGGAGCGCAGCGGTATGTTGCTTTCCATGTACCTGGCTGCCAAGGTTTCCATGGACCGCCACCGCGCTGTCATGGTCGGTGCACCCGGTGAAGAGGTGGAACTTGTGGCTGGCTCACCCCTTAGCCCCTCAACAGCTCAGGCCGCAGCCCTTCGGTTTGACCGGGTGGACTTTAGCTACGGCCCGGCTGAGCGCCCGGTCCTAAGGGGCTTCAGCCTGGATATTGGCCCCGGCGAGATTATTGCCCTGGTCGGTTCCACCGGCTCCGGTAAATCGACCGTCTTACACTTGCTCCAGCGGTTGTACCAACCCAATTCCGGGGCCCTTTACCTGGACGGTCACGATATTGCTTCCCTCCCCCTGCCGGAGCTTCGTTCCTCCGTAGCTATCGCTTTTGAGGAACCCGTTCTCTTTTCCACCAGCGTCCGTGAGAACGTCCTCCTGGGGGTTCAAGACCAGGGCCTCACCGAGGCAGAACTGACCCGACGGCTAGAGAATGCCCTTAAGGTTGCTGCCGCAGATTTTGTTGCCCACCTGCCGGAGGGGGCAGAAACGGTGATCGGTGAAGAGGGGATGAGTCTTTCAGGCGGTCAACGTCAGCGGCTCTCCCTTGCCCGCGCTATTGCGACCAATCCAGCGGTGCTCCTGCTCGATGATCCGCTCTCGGCACTCGATGTCACCACCGAAGAACGCGTCATTGACCAGCTCAAACAAGAGCTCACCAAAACCACCACCCTGCTCACCGCGCACCGGCCCTCAACGGTGGCGCTGGCCGACCGGGTAGTGCTACTCCAGGACGGGCAGGTTGCCGCAGTAGGAAGTCACACCGAGCTACTGGCCCGAGCTGACTACCGGGAGCTCATGGCACCCGAAGCCCCAGCACAGGAGGGCCTGGCATGAACCCTGTACCGCCCCGCGAAGACCGGGTAGAACTCAGCGCAGAAGAAGCAGGCCTGGTACGCCGCCGTTCCCTGAACCTGCTGGTAGAAATCCTAAGACCCGTGCGCGGCCACCTGCTGTTAACCCTGATACTGGTGGTCATCGCCATGGGGCTCAATACGGCCATGCCCTGGCTCATCTCACAGGCAATTAACACCACCATAGAACCGCTCAGGGGTGGGGATCCGGGGCCAGCTACCCGGGTCGTCCTGCTCTACGCGGGAGCCGGTCTTATCTCGGGTATCTGCCTTTACACCAACATTCTGCTGACCTATAAAATCTCGCAGAACGCGCTCTTTGAACTGCGGCAACGCATGTTTGCGCACTCGCAGAAACTCTCGGTGAGCTTTCACGAAACCTACACCTCCGGGCGAGTTATCTCCCGCCTGACCAGTGACCTCGACACGCTCCGGCAGTTCTTGGATTCTGGGCTCTCGGAACTTGCCTCCATGCTCCTCAGTATTGTGTTCACGGTACTAGCGCTCTGCCTGATGGACTGGCGGGCCGGTGTGGCCCTGGCCTGTATCGGCCTTCCGGTTGCCCTACTTACCCTCTGGTTCCGCCGCAATTCGACTCTGGCCTACCGGGCCCAGCGTGTGGCATCAGCGCGAATCATTAGCCGTTTTTCGGAGACCTTTACCGGCATCCGCGCAGTCAAAGCCTTCCGGGCAGAGGCGACCGCCCGCGAACAGTATGGGCAGGCCGCCGAAGAGTACCGGATGCGGGTTATGCAGTCCGTTAAGCTCCACGGCATCTACATGCCCACCCTGCAGGCTCTGGGCAATACCTTTGTTGCCACGGTCCTGGTGATTGGTGGCTACTCCATTTTGGGCGGCTCCATGCAGGCCGGCACACTCCTGGCTCTAGTGATCTATGCCAACCGGGTCTTTGAACCGATCTTTATGCTCTCTGATTTCTACAACCTCTTCCAGTCGGCAGTTTCTGCCCTTGAAAAGGTGTCCGGCTTTCTGGCGGAAGAACCTGATGTTGCCGAACCCGAGCACCCGGCTCAAAGAAGCAGGCCGGCCCAGGGGTATTTGGTCTTTGATGAGGCCGAATTTGAGTACCTACCCGGCAGACCTGCTCTCCACCGACTTAACCTAGAGGTAGCTGCGGGCCAGCACCTTGCGCTGGTAGGAGCGACCGGCGCCGGTAAATCTACCCTGGCAAAGCTGGTAGCTCGCTTTTACGACGTCACCCAGGGCTCTATCCGCTTGGACGGCCTAGACCTGCGAGAGCTCAGCGACCATCAGCTCCGCCGCGAGGTTGTGATGGTCACCCAGGAGGCCTACCTGTTTGAGGGCACCGTTGCCGATAACATTCGGCTGGGCAACCCGCAGGCCACCGACGAGCAGGTTCATGAGGCCGCCCGTAGGGTGGGGGCCTACGATTTCATCACCGCCCTACCCCAGGGTTTTAACACCCACCTGGCCAAGCGCGGTGGTCGTGTCTCCGCCGGGCAAGGCCAGCTCATTTCCTTTGCCCGCGCCTTCCTGGCTGATCCCGCCGTGCTCATTCTTGATGAGGCAACAGCCTCCCTTGATATCCCCACCGAGCGGCTGGTTCAGCACGGCCTTGGTACCCTGCTGGCGGGGCGCACCTCCCTAGTCATAGCCCACCGGCTCTCCACGGTGCTCACCGCCGACCGGATCCTGGTGATGGATGACGGGCGGGTGGTTGAGGACGGCTCCCCCAGCACCCTGGTAGCTCGCGGCGGGCGGTTTGCTCGGATGGTTGAAGCCTGGGAACAGAACCAAGGAATTGACCAAGAAACCTAAGTAGAGCGCAACCCAGTAGGCGATTTTGAGGCTGTGTTAAGCAAGAGAAACCTTCCCTTATCCGCCCCAAGGCACTGTTGGCGCAGTTCTTACCCCCGCTCTATTTCAAGCAGACAAGACCCATCGTTTGCGGGCTACACCACAGGCCGATAGATTGAGGATGTGCACGGCTGGTCATCGGCGCCCAGCACTGCTCTTCAAATGTCTGCGCCGCCCCAGCCAAGGAAAATCACCGATGAGTGTCGCTTCTGCAAGCCAAGCCCTCTCCCGATCTGCCACAGATTCAATCGCCGCTTTCGCAGCTGAGCTAAGGGATATCACCCACTCCGACTTCTTCTCCAATTCGTCGCTCGACCGGCTGGCTATGGCTCACGATGCCTCCCACTACCTGCTGGTGCCCGGTGCGGTAGTCCGCCCGCAGTCAGCCACCGATATGGGTAAGATTTTCGCGGCCGCTGACCGGCACAACCTACCACTGACCTTCCGTTCTGGCGGAACCTCCCTCTCGGGTCAGGCCGGTACCGAGGGCCTGCTCATAGATACCCGCCGCCATTTCCGCGGCATCGAGGTACTCGACGGCGGTCAGCGCGTTCGGGTTCAGCCGGGCGCCACCGTGCAGGCAGTCAATACCGCCCTCGCGCCCTACGGCCGCAAGCTGGGCCCCGACCCGGCCTCCATCAGCGCCTGCACCATCGGTGGTGTGGTTGCCAACAACTCATCTGGTATGTCATCGGGCACGGAATTCAACACCTACAAGACCCTGGACTCTATGGTCTTTATCTTGCCCTCGGGCACTGTCATTGATACCGCAGAGCCCGATGCCGATGCCCAACTAGCCGCCCAGGAGCCCGCCCTGCACGAGGGTCTAACCCGCCTGCGCCGCCAGATTCTGGATAACCCAGCTTCGGTGGCAAAAATTCAGCAGCAGTTCTCCATGAAGAACACCATGGGCTACGGGCTCAACTCTTTTGTGGACTACGAACTACCCGTCAAGATTCTGGAACACCTGATGATCGGTTCTGAGGGTACCCTGGGTTTCGTCGCCTCAGCCACCTACCGCACCCTGCCGGTACTTTCCCACGTCACAACCGGCCTACTCACCTTCAGCAATCTTATTGATGCCACCAAGGCTATCCCCCAGCTCGTTGAAGCTGGCACAGCAACCGCCGAGCTGCTGGATGCGACCTCTATTCGGGTAGCCCAACGCACCGGGCAGGTCCCCGAATCTCTAGCCGCTATTGAGGTCATTGATCATGCGACTCTCCTGGTTGAGTTCTCGGGCAATAGCGCCGAGGAAATCACCCACCAGCAAGATCAGGCGGCCCCCATGCTGGCCGGTTTACCGACTGTCCTGCCGGTGCGTATGACCTCCGATGCCGCCGAGCGCAACAAGCTCTGGGCAGCCCGCCGTGGCCTCTACACCACGGTGGCAGGCGCCCGACCCAGCGGCACAAACGCCCTGCTCGAAGACGTCGTGGTGCCCGTTGAAAAACTGGGAACTACCTGCCAGAGCCTCTCAGAACTCTTCGATGCCCACGGCTACCAAGACTCCGTCATATTCGGACACGCCAAGGACGGCAATATCCACTTCATGCTCAACGAGCAGTTCCGCGATGCCAAGCTGCTCAAACGCTATGAGGCCTTCACCGAGGACATGGTGCAGCTCATTCTCGATGCGGACGGCTCCCTGAAAGCTGAGCATGGCACCGGCCGTATTATGGCCCCCTACGTGCGCCGCCAGTTTGGTGATGAGCTTTACCGCATCATGTGCGAGCTCAAAGCCCTGATTGACCCCAAGAATGTCTTTAACCCCGGGGTGGTGCTCTCGGATGACCCGGCCAGCTACATCCAAAACCTTAAGGTCGCTGAACCGGTGGAAGAAGAAGTGGACCGCTGTGTCGAATGCGGCTACTGCGAGCCGGTCTGCCCCTCTAAGGACCTGACGCTGACCCCACGCCAGCGCATTGTTATTCGCCGGGAAATTCAGGCAGCCCAGGCTGAGGGCAATACCGCTTTGGCTGACCAGCTTGCCACCGAGTACACCTACCACGGTGTGCAAACCTGCGCGGTAGATGGTATGTGCCTAACCCGCTGCCCGGTGCAGATCAATACCGGCGACCTGGTGCGCAGACTCCGTTCCGAACAGCAGAACAAGGCTGCCGCTAAGGGGTGGGACCTGGCGGCCAAGAACTGGGCGGCGGTTGATTCAACAGCCGGGCTCGCGCTGACTACCGCTAAGGCTCTGCCTTTCCCCCTGCCCAAAACTGCCACCGATATCGGGCGCAAACTCCTGGGCACAGATCTGGTCCCCTCCTACAAGAAAGACCTGCCCGCAGGCGGCAAGCCTCGCGCACCCCAGCCCAATCCCCGCGCCGAGATTGTCTTCTTCCCCGCCTGCGTGGGTGCCATGTTTGGCGGTGTAGATTCCACCGGCGCACCGGCTCCCAGCGCTACCGAAGCTTTCACAACTCTCTGCCAGCGGGCCGGTGTAGAGTTCACCGTGCCCGAGGGCATCAAGTCCCTGTGCTGTGGAACCCCGTGGAAGTCAAAGGGGTACACCGACGGCTACCAGCACATGGCCGACCGTGTTCTCGACATTCTTTGGGCGGCCAGCCAGGGTGGGCGCCTCCCTATTGTCTGTGATGCTTCCTCCTGTACCGAGGGCCTCCAGGTCATGAAAGAAAAAGCTGCCGCGTCAGGCCCCGGAGCATCTGGGCGCGATTACTCCCAGCTGACCTTCATTGACTCGGTGGAGTTTGCCGCTGACCGCCTGCTCACCGCGCTCACCGTCACTGGCCCCATTGCCTCGCTTGCTCTGCACCCCACCTGTTCCGTGACCCATCTGGGCATTGCCAGTAAGTTTGTGCAAGTGGCGCAGGCTATTTCACCCGATGCTGTAGTGCCCCAGGCCTGGGGTTGCTGCGCCTACGCTGGGGACCGGGGTATGCTCCACCCCGAGCTGACCGCCAGCGCCACCGCCGCAGAAGCCGCTGAGGTCAATTCCCGCAGCTTTGAGGCCTACGCCTCCACCAACCGCACCTGCGAGCAGGGCATGACCGAGGCCACCGGCCATACCTACCAGAACATTCTTCAACTGCTCGAAAAGGCCACCCGCTAGGCCGCCATACCGCCTTAGCCCCGGAACACCGGTTTGCGGTGGGCCGGGGCAGGAGCTATGATTGAACAGTTGTTCTAACAACATCGGGATGTGGCGCAGCTTGGTAGCGCGCGTCGTTCGGGACGACGAGGCCGCAGGTTCAAATCCTGTCATCCCGACAGCTAGCCCCAGTTTCTTAACAAGGAAGCAGGGGCTTTTCTTGTGCCTAAAGTTTGTTCCCTGATAGGGCAGGTCAGCAGGTGGTCATTGACCATACCTGTTGCCTGCATAAAGGCATAGACAGTTGTGGGCCCCACAAACTTAAAACCCCTAGCCTTGAGGTCCTTACTCATAGACTCGGATAGGTCGGTTCGAGCCGGTACCTGTTCTGAGCTCTTCCAGAAGTTAATGATGGGCTGATAGTTCACAAAACTCCAGAGGTAATTATCAAAAGATCCAAACTCATGGCAGACCTCAACATAAGCATGTGCATTAGCCAGAACTGACCTTATTTTGAGTTGATTCCTGATAATCCCCTCTGTCTGCATGAGCCTAGCGACCTGCTGGTCCCCATAGGTCACTAAAACTTCGGGGTCAAAGTCCGCATAGGCCCGGTAGAGTGACTCTATTTTGGAAAGCACGGTATACCAGCTGAGGCCTGCCTGTTGCCCTTCCAGGTTAAGCATGGCCAAGAGGGCCCTGTCATTGTGTTGGGGTCTGCCCCATACCCTGTCGTGATAATCACGCTCAATTTGGCTCTGGAGAGCCCAGGGGCATCTCTGCCTGTCCAGCATAAAAACTCCCTTTCGAACTTTTCCCTGATGCGCTGCCGGGTAGACTTGACCGAAGAGTAGTCCCGCAGCAAGACGTATAGGGGCAGCAGCAACAAGGCCACCAAGATTTACTTGACAGATACAATACGTTAGCTAGTGTAAATGCTTTGGGCTTCGTGTGAAAGGGTAGCACCATGTCAGCAAAAATTCTTATCATCTCCGGCTCAGACCGGACAGGTTCCTTCAACACCCAGCTCGCCGAGCAGTTCGCTCAAACCGCCCAGGCTAGGGGCCTTGAGGCAGAAGTCTACAACTACTCCCATATACCCTTACTCAGTCAGAATGATGAGTTCCCCACCCGAGCTATTATTGCCCAGCTCCGCGCCGATATTAAGCAGGCAGACGGGCTACTTATTGTCTCTCCCGAATACAACGGCGCTTACCCCGCTCGCCTCAAAAACTTGATCGACTGGGCCTCACGGCCCGATCCTGCTGAAGCCCCAGGAACTCCCACTGTCCTAGCCGGTAAGAAGGTGGGTATTGCCTCGGTTGCCAACTCCAGCTACGGCAAATTTGCTCTCAAAAGCCTGGAGCATCTTATTAACTTTGTAGGTGCTGACCTGATGGACAGCCAGGGTCTCGGTATCCGCATACCGCGAGAGGCCCGTGCAGAAGGCAAACTGATTCTTGATTGGGAGCAACAGCAGAAAGCAGATACCTTCATAGCTAACTACCTGGCCTTTATCCACCAAGGATAAATTTTTACCAGCTTCTAGGAGCTAAGGACCGCAAAGACAGCGGGCAAAAAAATTACAAGAGCACTCCGGTCACCGGAGTGCTCTTGTAATTACGATTATCGCCTTGGGTTTACCGTCCTAGCCTGAGAGTTTAGAGGGCCACCAGATTTTCTTACCGAAGTCCTCTACCAGGGCCGGTATCAGCAGAGCCCGCACAACGGTAGCGTCCAAAAGCACACCAAAGGCAACGATAAAGGCCAGCTGAGCCAGGAAGATGAGCGGGATAACGCCCAGGGCAGCAAAGGTCGCAGCCAGTACGATACCCGCTGAGGTAATCACCCCGCCGGTTGCAACCAGGGCGGTGCGCAAGCCTTGCCTGGTATCCGTGAGCAGGGTTTCTTCGCGTACCCGTGTCATCAGGAAGATGGTGTAATCAATGCCCAGAGCCACCAGGAATACGAACCCGAAGAGAGGCACGGTGGGGTCTGCGCCGGGGAACTTGAAAATATGGTTAAAGACCAGGGCTGAGACGCCCAGCGCAGTCAGGTAGGACAGTACCGTGGCGGCCACCAGAATGAGCGGAGCTAGAATCGAGCGCAGGAGCAGCATTAGAATCAGCGAAATAACTGCCAGCACCACCGGGATAATCAGTGCCCGGTCATGCTGGGCACTGGTGATAGTATCCAAATCCGATGCGCTAGCCCCGCCCACTAGGGCCTCAGGAGCCTGGCTCTCAAAGGCTTGACGAATCTCCAGAATGGTTGCTTCTGCCTGCGTGGAATCAGCCGGATCAGCAAGGGTTGCTTGGAGCATCACGCGGCCGTTTACCTCGGTGGGGCTGGCAGCAGCAAAGATGGGGGGCAGACTCTCAGCAGAAGCCCCTACCGGCACGGTTCCTGCCGGGGAATCAGCAGAAATAGCGGAAACCGAGCTGACGCCCTCAAGGTGATCAAGGGCAGCAATAGCCGCATCTTTCTGCTCTAGGGGCACGATAATGTTGGCCGGGGAGCCAGTGCCACCTGGGAAGTGTTCAGCCAGCACATTTTGGCCGTCCCGAGCCTGGGAGGCACCCAGTACCAGGTCGGACTGGCGTACGCCCTCTGCCTGGAAAGTGGTGGAGAAGCCCGCAAAGACCGCCAGCAGAAGTGCGGTAGCCAACCAAACCTTACGGGGTTTAGCCGCCACGAAGGAGGCGATGCGCGACCACAGCCCGGCAGAGGCCTCGCGCACCTGGCCTGCGTACTTGGGGCGGGCAGGCCAGAAGGCAACACGGCCAAAGAGAGCCAGTACGGCGGGCAGGAAGGTCAGCGACGCCAGCATAGCGAGCGCAATACCGGTTGCGGCTACCGGGCCCAGTGCCTTGTTCGATGCAAGTTCTGAAAGTAAGAGACAGAGTAGACCGGCGATCACGGTTCCACCGGAAGCCAGGATTGGTTCTAGGGAGCCTTTCCAGGCTACGGTAGTGGCCTGGAAGCGGGAGCTGTACTGGGTTAGGGCTTCACGGTAGCGGGCCACATAGAGCAAGGAATAGTCAGTGGCCGCACCCACCACAAGAATGAGCAAGATGCCCTGAACCTGGCCGTTAATCATGACCCAACCAGCATTAGCCATATGCCAAATCACGAAGATAGCTCCCGAGAGCGCAACCATCGATGATGTCAGCACCAAAATGGGTAGTAGTGGTGAGCGGTAAACCACCAACAAAATAATAAAGACAACAACCAAAGCCACTATCAGAAGCAGGCCGTCAATGCCGCCAAAGGCTTCCGTCAGATCCGCGGTAAAGCCAGCCGGTCCGGTCACATAGCCGGTCAGTCCATCGGGGACCTGGCTGATATCTTCCCGGATTGCTTCTACAGTGTCACCGGTTTTACCCTCGGTGCTGATAGGCAGAATGATTTCGGCAGCCCGTCCATCCTCTGAGTAGATAACGGGTGAAGCCTCACCGGTGAAAGTGTCGTTCTGGGCCAGCCGGTCGGTAAGACCTTCCAGGTAGGTGCGCTGAGCGTCGGTCAGCTGGCCTTGGGCCTCAAATACCAGAATTGCGGGAATGGCATCGGTTCCCAAGAAGTCGCCCTGTTCTTGAACGACCCGGGTTGATTCAGCCGAGGCAGGCAGGAAGTCAGTTTGTGAGTTAGTGGAGACCTCAGAAATTTTACCGAAGTAGGGGCCACCCACTCCGGCAACCCCCAACCAGACCAGGGCGAGGGTCAGGGCGATCAGAACCCTAAGCCAGGTATGTCGGGGTTTCTGCTCTTTTGTGGGATCCTGTTTCCAGGGAGCCGTGCGAGTTAGCTGTGGCATAGGGGTGATGATTCCTTACTTCATAGTGCCTTGGCCCCTACTCTACTACTCATCGACTCAGTAGCACTCAAGGCCAACCCCGTAGGGCCCAAACCGTAGCTTCTGGTTCATGGGCCGCTAGCCGCGACCCGATACCCAGGCCAGAGCTGTTTCGAGGGGGCCACGTCTCAAGAAGGTGTGCCCCAAGAACCGTTGCCAAGCCCAGGCGAAGAGTAGAGCCAGAACAATCAGGCCGAACATCATGGGCCAGGAGTCATCACGGGCAGGTAGCCCGTAGCCCACGGCATAGACCGAATAGGCAGCTAGAACCGCGATCTGAAGAACATAGAGAGAAAGGGTCATACGACCGGCCGCCACCAGGGGAGCCAGAAACCCTTCACCTTGGCTCAATACTCGGGCCAGCAGACAAGACCAGCCCACCACCGCGAGGCAGGCACTGAGGCTAAACCCAATTTCTAGGCGGCTGGAGGTGTAGGGCAGGAATTCTGGAACGGCAGTTCGGGAGTACCAGAACAGCAGGCCTGTCAGACCGGTTCCGGCAACCGCAACTGCGGCATCTCCCACAGCTCCCCAGCTTTCCAGGCCAGCGGCCAAGATAGCGCCCAGGCAGGCATAGGTCAGCAGGGTGAGCACCTGGTAGCTGTGGCCGGTAAAGGCCCAGTCGTAGAGGTAGGCGGTGTAGCTACCGTTGAGGGTAGCCTGAGCGGCATCTGCGGCAAAGTAGGTGCGAGCCGGGGCCGCCCACCACCAGCAGGCCACCGCCAGGGCACCCAAAGCCCAAGCCGGCAAAAAGACCAGGGGTGCCATGATGAGGCTGAGCAAGCCCAGGTACTGGAGCACAATATCCACCTGAGCCCCCCAGCTACTGATATAGAGCCCCAGAGCAATCAGGGCAATTGCACGGACAACAGAGCTAGCAAAGAGACTTGGGAAACCCATGCGCTGGGATGAGTAAAAAGCTGAGGCCCCCAGAAGCAGAGCGAATAGGGGCGCAGTCAGGAACTCACTGAGGTTAAGTAGCCCAGCGGGGCCACCCGTCGGGGCAGTGTGGGCAACAAACATGCTAATCAGGGCGATACAGCGCGCCAGATCGATACCAATAATTCTGCCCGCTCCGGAATGGTCTGGCATAGTCCTCCCTCACATTTACTCAGAGATAGCCTAACACCGACTCATAAGGCGGTAGGGTAGTCGCTGGTCACTAGTCTTTTACAAACGACATATGAGAGGACGTTCTATGCCCTTTGGAGCGAGCGAAACGACAACTCTTCTTGCCGCTGGTTCCTCAACAACCAGCGAATATATCTCCATTTTTTGGATCTCGCTGGTAGCACTCCTGGCTCCTCTAGCCAGCAACCTGGTCCGCAAAAAGATTCCAGACGTTGTTTTCCTCATCATATTTGGCACCCTGATCGGCCCTCATGTCTTAGGGCTTGCCAGCGGTGACGAAGGGGTTTCCCTCCTCAAGGACCTAGGGCTGGGTTTACTCTTCCTGCTAGCCGGTTATGAGGTCAACACAGCCTCACTACGCGGTCGACAGGGTGGATTTGCCGCGGGCGCATGGGCTGTGAGCTTCACTCTGGGCTCGCTTCTTGCCATGGTTTTGACCGGTTTCAAAGGGGATCTGTCGGTCTATGCGGTCATTGGTATCGCCATGAGCTCCACAGCCTTGGGCACCCTCCTTCCCTTACTGAAAAGCCACGGCAAAACGGGAACTACGGTAGGTGAAAGCGTCATGGTTCACGGGGCTATCGGTGAGGTTCTGCCCATCTTTGCTATGTCCTTGCTCCTTTCATCGCATTCTCCTTGGTTGGCTGCTCTGATTTTGGTGGCCTTCATGCTTGTTGCCCTGTTCTCAGCAATTCTGCCTCATCGCCTTTTTGAAAAAATTCCTGGCTTAAGCAGAACCATGGCCGCCGAGGCTAACACCACTAGCCAAACCATGCTCCGCCTAGCCATGTTGTTGCTGGCTACCTTGATGATGGTAGCTGCTGTCTTTAATCTCGATGTGGTGCTAGGAGCCTTCGCCGCAGGTGTTATCTTACGCTCGCTGACCCCAGATGGAGCCTTCGAACCATTCTCCAAACGCCTAGAGGCCCTGGGCTTTTCCTTCCTGATTCCCCTTTTCTTCGTGTGCTCCGGCATGGGAATCACGGTCTCAGTTATCTGGGAACAGCCCCTGACCCTAGCAGCCTTAATCCTGGGTATTCTCTTAGTACGCGGGCTACCGGTAGTTCTAGCTGAACGGTTCTTAGACACCGGCTCAGGCTTGCAGACTCCTCAGGAGCGGCTCCAACTGGGTCTCTACGCCTCAGCTGGCCTGCCCATGATTGTGGCGGTCACAGAGGTAGCGCTAGCTCATAACCTCCTCACTGAGCACAATGCTTCTCTGCTCGTAACCGGCGGTGCCCTAACAGTTCTTCTCTTCCCCTTATGGGCATCCGCTATCGGAGCAGTTGCTAAGGGTAGCCCCGCCCCCACTCCGGAAGTCTCCAAGGACTCAAGAGAACTCCGGAGCGCCAAGAAGCAAGAGCGTTCGGCTGCTGTGCAGGCAGCAACCGGCGTTATGCCCCTCGTTAAAGAGAAAGGGGAGTAGCTACCAGATCATCAGTGGTAGCTACTCCCCCAGGGCCTAACCAAAAGGCCTATTTGAGGATAATGACATCCAGGGTGCGAGGGCCGTGTACGCCCTCCACGCGAATCAGCTCAATATCGCTGGTTGCTGACGGCCCCGAAATCCAGGTCACAGGCCGGGAGAAATCCAGGCGGGAGACAGTCTCGGGAATCAGCTCCACAACAGTATCCAGGGGAACCACACAGATGTGGTGGTCGGGCACCAGCGAGATCGCGCGGCGGCCTTCCTGATCGGTACTGTTGAGCGCAATAGTGCCGGTCTCCGCGCAGGAGACGGTGGATGAAGTCACCACAGCGTCAACGGCGTCGAGTTCACGCACAGACAGAGCACCGGGCTTGTTAGCGTTGCCCGAATCCACCATGCGGGAACGGGCGGCGGTGTCTTCAGGCAGCCACTGACTCTTCAGGCCAGAGGGGACCACGTAGCGAGCTGACTTACCCAGCAGCTCAGCGATACGCTCGGCAATGGTTTCCTCGGTTTCCTGGTAGACATTGGCCTTGTAATCAACCAGGCGGTCAATCAGAATCTCGGTGATCTCCTCAATACCTTTGTCGCTCTCGCGGCGGTAGTTGCGGATAGGTTCAGCGGGCTGAGGGCTGTCCCATAGGGAGGCGCGGATGCGACCCAGGATTTCTGCTTTTGCATCAGACATTAGTTAGCCTCCTTGGGGGCAATGGGGTTAGCGGCCGCGGCGTTAGCGTGGGCCTCAGCGATCTTTGCCTGGTTAGCGGCTATAAGTGCCTGAACATCAACACGCTCGCCAGCTACACGCTGGGGAGCCTGCCCGCGTTCCTTCTTCCACTGGTTACGGAAGGAGGTCTTGGGGGGTTCAGGAATGTCACGGTAGTCGGTCCAGCCGCCCACAATACCGGGGAGCTTGGTGATCTTGTGATTCTTGCCGGTAATCAGCTTGGAGGCAGGCAGACCCTTGGTTGCCAGTGCCATCATCTTGCCCGAGGAGAAGAGCTTCTTAGCGCCAAACATCATGGCATCCATCTGCAGGTGGCGGTCTTTCTTGCCACCGGCAAATTCGCCCTGAGCCTTTTCGGCGTCCACAGCCTTACCGCGCAGGTGAACCAGCACTTCGGGGATGTTGATTTTGACGGGGCAAGCGTCATAGCAGGCACCGCACAGCGATGAGGCGAAAGGCAGGGTCGCGTTATGTTCGTTCTCAATGCCGCCCAGCTGGGGTGAAAGGATAGCACCAATGGGACCGGGGTAGGTTGACCCGTAGGCGTGGCCACCTGCCCGTTCGTAGACGGGGCAGACGTTCATACAGGCTGAACAGCGGATGCAGTGCAGAGCCTGGCGGCCTACCTGGTCAGCCAGCGCTGCGGTACGGCCGTTGTCCATGAGGATAACGTGCAGGTTCTGGGGGCCGTCACCCGGTGTGACACCGGTCCACATGGAGGTATAGGGGTTCATGCGCTCACCGGTAGAAGAGCGGGGCAGGAGCTGGAGGAAGACCTCGTAGTCCTGAACGGTGGGCAGAATCTTCTCGATACCCATGAAAGTAATCAGGGTTTCGGGCAGGGTCAGGCACATACGGCCGTTACCTTCGGACTCCACGATGGTCATGGTGCCGGTATCGGCGATACCAAAGTTTACACCGGAGATAGCGACCTTATTGGTCAGGAACTTTTCGCGCAGACGGAAACGTGAGGCCTCGGCCAGTTCAGCAGGGTCGTTGCTCAGGTTGGGGTTGACGCCCTCAATCTTCTTGAGGAAGATGTCACGGATTTCGGTACGGTTGCGGTGAATGGCGGGTACCAGAATGTGTGAGGGGCGGTCGTTATCGCCCAGCTGGACGATTTCTTCTGCCAGGTCGGTCTCGATGGCTGAGATACCGTGCTCTTCGAGGAACTCGTTGAGGCCGGTTTCTGCGGTCGCCATGGACTTGATCTTGTTGACCTCGGTGACGCCTTCAGCCTGGATCAGTTTGAGGGCAATCTCGTTGGCCTCATGGGCATCGCGTGCCCAGTGGACATGACCGCCCTTGGCGGTAAAGTTACGCTCAAATTCTTCCAGGTAGGTGTCTAGGTTGGCCATGACCTTCTGCTTGATCATGGAACCGGCGGTGCGTAGGTCCTGCCAGTCTGATAGCTCCGAGATAACAGCGGCGCGCTTGTTGCGAATCTTATGGGTGGCAAAACCCAGGTTGGAGCGCAGCTGCTCGTTCTGAAGCTCACGTTCTGCGTATTCGGGGAAGGGCTCAAATTCGAAGATATTGCCCACGCCGTGACGGACTTTGGGCATACCGAGTGCGGTGCTTGACATGGTTTATTTACCTCCTGCGGTGACAGCAACGGGGCCATCGACCTTGAGCGGGTTGTCCTTGGTGGATGCTAGGATCTCGGCGTAGTGTACGGTGCGCACAGCTGAGTCCTTGCGGGAGAGGGCGCCGCCAATGTTCATCAAGCAGGAGGCGTCGCCACCGGTGCAAACTGAAGCACCGGTCTTTTCAATGTTTTCGACCTTGTCGGCAACCATTGCGCCGGAGGTGTCAGCATTCTTAAAGGAGAAAGTGCCACCGAAGCCACAGCACTGATCCAGGCCTTCAATCTGGGTGTACTCCAAGCCTTCGACGGTGCGGATAAGGTCTTCTTGGCGGGTGCCCAGACCCAGCAGACGCATGCCGTGGCAGGATGAGTGGTAGGTGACTTTCTCGGGGAAGTAGGAGCCCAGCTGCTCGGCAGCATTGGTAATACCGCAGACATCAATCAGGAATTGGGAGAGCTCAAAGGAACGAGCGGCCAATGAAGTAGCGGCCTGAGCGGTGGCGGTATCGCCTGCACGCTCAGCAATCATGGGTTGCTGGTGCCCCAGAGAGGCAACGCAGGAGCCAGAGGGCGCTACAATCGCATCAAAATCCCATTCTTCAAAGGACTTTACGTGGTTCTTGACGATGGGATAAGCATCGTCAAAGTAGCCCGAGTTGACATGCATCTGGGAACAGCAGGTCTGACCCTGCGGAAAAACAACCTCGTGACCGAGACCTTCCAGAATGTCTACAGTAGCCTGAGCCACCCTGGGGTACATTGCGTCGACGATGCACGTTGAAAACAGTGCGACACGCATCTTAATTTCTCTCTTCTTCAGTGTGGCAGTGAGCCTGCCTGAGGCCTAACACGGGCAGGTGAAAAACACGGACTTCGTGATGGGAAAGGCTAGACAGGCAGATGCCCGTTCGATTGGCTTCTTTATCCTTCATTTAACACGATAAATAAGAGATTTTAATACTTTAAATAGGTCATATTTTCTTGTGCAAAATAAGATAACCTTGCCCTGCCCTCTCCTGGCAGAAGTCAGGGGCGGAGGCAAGGAGGCTACCCACCCCCCATAGAACACACAATCTCACCTGAAACAACAAAGCAAGAAGCCTGGAGGCGGCCAAGGGAGTAGAAAGCCATAGGAACGGAAGGTGACAAAAATTTATTCCCTCAAAAGTTGGTGAGCGTGAGAAGTCTCATGTATCGTAGAGCCCGAAAACAATGGTCTGACCACATGCGGTTAGACCACAAATTTTTTGGCTTCTCCCCGCAGCTTAGGGCAGGAGCACTCACCACACATCACATAAGGAGGACGCAGTGGAAAATACCTATACCGCTGTAACCGACGCAGTCGGTGGTAGCCTCGCGCTGAGCGCCCTGGTCTCAGCCCTGCCGCTACTTGCATTCTTTATCATGCTCCTAGGCGTCAAGGCTCGTGCCCACGTCTCAGGCTTGGTCTCACTTCTCGTTGCTATCCTCGTTGCCGTCTTCGGCTTCGGTATGCCCTGGGATTTGGCCGGCATGTCCGCTTTCCGTGGCGGTATCTACGGCATCTTCCCAATCGTCTGGGTTATTCTCATGGCTATCTGGTTCTACCAGATCACCGTGCTCTCAGGCCGCTTTGAAGACCTGCGCCGTACCTTCGACCTGATCGGCGGCGGCGACCTACGTATCCAGGCCATCCTGATTGCTTTCTGCTTCGGCGGCCTACTCGAAGCTCTGGCTGGCTTCGGTGCCCCCGTTGCAATTACCGCAACCATGATTCTGGCCCTGGGTGTCAAGCCCCTCAAGGCAGCTACCACCGTTCTGATTGCTAACACCGCACCCGTTGCCTTCGGTGCTGTCGCTATCCCGATTACCACCGCAGGTGATGTTGGCGGTAAGTCAGCAGCCGATATCGCAGCAATCGTTGGCCACCAGGCTCCCTTCATCGCTTTCTTCGTCCCCTTCATCCTGCTCTGGATCCTGGACGGCGTTCAGGGTCTCAAGGATGCCTGGATGCACGCAGCGGTTATCGGCGCTTCCTTCGCTATCGCTCAGTGGTGGGCCGCAACCTACTTCGTCTACCAGCTAACCGATGTTATCGCCTGCATCGTCTCCATCGCTACGGCTGTTGTCTTCCTACGCTTCGTCAAGCCCCGCGGTGTTGAGGGCGTCCGGGAGCGCTACGGTATCACCGGTCCCATCGAAGCTGAGCACCTGCCCGGTCGTCGTATCTGGATGGCGCTTATGCCCTACCTGGTTGTTGTGATCATCTTTGGTCTGGCCAACCTGATCGATGATGTTGCCAAGTGGCTCAAGAGCACCGCGATCACTTTCGATATGCCCCTGCTCAAAGACCGTCTGCTCACCGCCTCAGGCGAGCCCGTCAAGACCGTTTACGCCTGGCCCTGGTTGAGCAACCCCGGTACCTACCTGCTGATCTCGGGCATCATCGTTGCGGTTCTCTACTCCATTTTCAACGAAAACGGCAAGTACAAGATCTCCCTGGGTGATGCTTTCAAGGAAATCGGTGCTGTTGCCTACAAGATGCGCTGGTCAGCAGTAACCATCGCCTTGGTTCTGGCCCTGGCCTATGTCATGAACTACTCCGGCCAGACCGTCGCTATCGGTCAGTACGTTGCCTCACTGGGTGTTGCCTACGCCTTCCTGGCTCCCATGCTGGGCTGGGTCGGCACCGCTGTAACCGGTTCAGATACCTCAGCTAACGCCCTCTTCTCCAAGCTCCAGGTCACCGCGGCTGAACATCTGCAGGCTAACGGTATGACCGGTGCTCACCCCGAGCTCATGCTGGCTGCTAACACCACCGGCGGTGTTGTCGGTAAGATGATTTCGCCCCAGTCCCTTGCTATCGCCGCTACCTCGGTTGATATGGAAGGCCGGGAGTCCGAAATCTTCAAGGCAGTTCTTGGCTGGTCTCTTATCTTGCTCCTGGCGGTTTGCCTTCTGGTCTTCCTGCAGGCAACCGTTCTCAGCGGGGTTCTTGTTGAGCCTTACATCACCGGTGGCCACTAAGTTTTAGTAGCCCACCGCTGAGGTAGTACTCAGTAACCCCATAAGGGCGGAGCAGTACCGGCATCAAGAGCCTGTACTGCCCGCCCTTTCCCTTACCCCAGGCCCTTCCCAAACCGAAAGTCAGCGCGTGAAAGACAAAGAACCCACTTACACTGCTCTGCTTGAATCCATTGAAAACCGGCTACGCCACGGCCAGCTCCGCCTAGGTGACCGGCTCCCCGGTGAACGGAGCTTGGCCGAAGAGTACGGCATCTCCCGCGCCTCAGTCCGTGAAGCCCTGCGTATTCTCAGCGCTGTGGGTCTAATCCGTTCCGGTGTTGGCTCAGGCCCTAAATCCGGTGCTGTCGTCGTTTCTCAGCCTTCCGACGCGCTGGGCTGGGCTCTACGCATGCATATCGCCACCCGCACCCTACCGGTGGCAGATATTGTCAGCACCCGTGTTCTGCTCGAAGGTGAGGCGGCGGCTAAAGCCGCCACCCAGGCCCACCTGCCCGAGCACGCCGAGTCTTTAGCAACAGCCCGCCGCTACCTCGAAGAGATGGATAGAGACGACATCTCCGATGAGCGTTTCCACTTCTGCGATACGCGTTTCCACTACGAGATTTCCTCGCTGGGGAGCAACATCGTTATGGATACCGTTATCGACTCACTTCATCTGGCCACCGTCAGCTACGTGCAGGAGGCCGTGCCCTACCTGGAGGACTGGGCTAGCACCAAATCCAGGCTCCAAGAACAGCACCGGGCCATCTACAAGGCCGTAGCAGCAGGCAATGCCCAAGCTGCACAAATGCACGTGACAGAACATATCCGCTGGTTCTATGCGCTCTCCGAGATTGGCGCTACCCACGCCGACTATCATCGCAAGGTCCGTGACCTGGCCTAAGCCCGCAACACCTATGTCATAGCAAAGGGGAGGGAGCCTAGAGCACTCCCTCCCCCTGTAAGCCGAGCCGCTAGGCTACAAACTCCTGCCCGGTCAGCCGTTCGAAGGCTTCAATGTAGCGGGCACGGGTCTTTTCCACAACATCGGCGGGTAGCTCCGGCACGGGGCCAAGGCCATCCCAGCCGGATTCTTCGCTCTTGAGCCAGTCGCGCACATACTGTTTGTCGAAAGATGCCTGTGGGCGGCCGGGCTCGTAGTCTGTGGCATCCCAAAACCTCGATGAGTCGGGGGTCAGGACCTCATCACCCAGGGTAATTTCGCCCCGGTAGGAGTCTGTGCCAAATTCAATCTTGGTATCGGCCAGAATGATGCCCCGTTGACGGGCAATTTTCTCGGCGGTTTCGTAGACGTAGAGGGTCAGCTCCTGCAGGCGGTCAGCGATAGCCTCCCCCACCTCTTCATCGAGTTCCTGGCGGGTGATAGGTTCATCGTGCTCCCCTACTTCGGCTTTGCCGGTGGGGGTAAACAGGGCCGGTTCGAGACGGGAGCCATCGACCAGTCCGCTAGGTAGCTCATACTCATTGACCTTGCCGGTCTTCTGGTAGGAGGCCAGCCCGGAGCCGGTCAGGTATCCACGCACGATGCACTCTACCGGGAACATGTTCAGTGACTTACAGATCATAGCGCGACCAGCAACAACCTCGGGGACATCGGTGGAAAGCACGTGGTTGGGTACCCCCTTAAGCTGGTCAAACCACCAGAGGGATATCTGGGTGAGAATCTTCCCCTTGTCAGGGATCTCGGTAGGCAGTACCTGGTCAAAAGCGCTGATGCGGTCGGAGGCAACCACCATCACGGCACCGGCACGTAATTCAGCATCGTCTTTAAGGTTGATACCTGTGACATCCTGGGTATCTTCGGCGGGGATATATAGGTCGCGTACCTTGCCAGAGTAAACGTGCTTCCAGCCTGGAATATCAAGAGGGGTATGGTTCATCGCGTTCTCCTGTGGGTGAGCATGTGGGGTAAATGAAGCTATAAAGGAGTGACTGCCCGCCGGTGGGTACGGTGGGCAGTCACTCGCAGCAGTTTAGGGGGTGGGAATGGTGATCCGGTTTTTGACAGCGGCCAGGGCAATATCGGTACGGTATTGAGCGCCTTCCCACGAAATCTCTTGGACCCCAGCGTAGGCGGCCTGGCGTGCTTGATCAAGGGTTTGGCCCAGGGCAACCACGGCTAAGACGCGGCCACCGGCAGTCACGGTCTCGCCGTTCACGCTGGCTGTGCCCGCGTGGTCTATGTGCACGTTCTCCAGGGCGGCGGCCCTTGCAAGGCCGCTAATGGGGTCACCCTTGCGCGGGGTATCGGGGTAGTTCTGGGAGGCAATAACAACGTCCACGGCGCTCCGGGGGTCCCAGTCAAGCGCGAGGTCAGCGGGTAGCTCACCCTTAGCGGCGGCAAGAAGTAGAGCACCGAGCGGGGTGCGCAGACGGGCTAGAACGACCTGGGTTTCGGGGTCGCCAAAGCGGGCGTTAAACTCAATGACCCTGATACCGCGGCTGGTAGCGGCTAGACCGCAGTAGAGTAGGCCCACAAAGGGGGTTCCGCGACGGGCCATCTCATCGACGGTGGGCTGGGCGACCCGTTCAATAACATCTTCAACAAAGCCTTCGGGGAGCCAGGGCAGTGGGGTGTAGGCCCCCATGCCACCGGTGTTGGGGCCACGGTCGCCGTCAAAGATTCGCTTGAAATCTTGGGCTGGGGACAGGGGCAGGCAGGTAGTACCGTCTGAAATGACAAACAGGGAGACCTCGGGGCCGTCCAGGAACTCTTCAATGACTACGCCACCTCCGGCGGCAAAGCAGGATTCGGCATGAGCCAGCGCAGTATCGTAGTCATCGGTGACCACAACGCCCTTACCTGCGGCCAGGCCGTCATCTTTCACAACGTAGGGGGCACCAAAAGAGGTCAGCGCTGATTCGGCTTCTGCCCGGTTAGTTGCAATGTGAGCCATAGCGGTCGGCACACCGGCACTTGCCATGACTTCTTTAGCGAAAGCTTTAGAGCCTTCAAGCAGAGCAGCAGCTTTGGAGGGGCCAAAAACGGGGAAGCCCTGCTCGCGCAGAGCATCGGAGACACCGGCGACCAGGGGCGCTTCGGGACCAATAACCACTAAATCAACGGCCAGATCGGTCGCAAGTGCGACAGCTGCCCGGGGGTCATTAGCATCAATTGCGTGAACGGGGACATCGGCTGCAATCCCGGCGTTACCGGGGGCTGAGTGAATCTCAGTGACAGCAGAATCTCGTAGGAGAGCTCGGATAATTGCGTGTTCGCGACCGCCAGGGCCCAAGACCAAAACCTTCATTCTTTTAGGCTACCGGTTAGGTCACGTTTTTATATACCTTTCAGGGCTTTCCTACCACATATTGAGCGGGTTTTTTCATATCCTGACCTCACCGCTCGCTAGGACTGCCCGCTACACTTGAACCATGCACACTTTTCAGGCCGGTAGCGCAGCAGAACTCGCAGTCATTACCCGAGGCAACTTTATAGAGTCCAGGCATGTGGGCTCCCTGGTGGTGCTCTCCCCCAGCGGTAATACAGCCCTGGCCTTGGGGGCACCGGAGGAGCTCATCTACGCGCGGTCTGCCCTCAAACCCTTTCAGGCTATTGCCTCAATGAACGCCGGCGCTGAGCTTCAGGGCGCACAGATTGCCCTAGCTTCAGGCTCCCACACCGGCTCCTTTGAGCACATGACGGTCGCCCAGGGCATCTTGGCCGAGGCCGGCCTGAGCGCCGATGACCTGCTCTGCCCGCAGGCCTGGCCCGCCGACGAGCCCAGCCACCAGGCCCTCTTGAAAGCAGGCCACGGCAAACAGCGCCTGGCCTTCAACTGTTCCGGTAAACACGCCGCCTTCCTGTGGGGCTGTGTCAAGTCGGGCTGGCCTACCGAAGACTATCTCTCCCCCGATCACCCCCTCCAAGAGCTGGTAATGCGCACCATTGAGCAGTTCACCGGCGAGGAACCCCAGCACATTACCGTGGACGGGTGCGGTGCCCCGCTCGGTGCAACTTCTCTAACCGGCCTAGCACGCGCCTACAGCGCTCTGGGTTCAGCGGTGGAGAACATTAAGGCCGATGCCCGCGCCGCCACCGTTGCCACCGCAATGGTGGACTACCCCGAGTACGTCCACGGCCATAACAGCTCCGATACCCTTTTGAGTCAGGCGCTCGATGCCGTGGTCAAGCGCGGTGCCGAAGGCGTACTGGCTATTGGCCTGCGGTCCGGGGCCTCTGTTGCCGTGAAAATCTTGGACGGTTCCAACCGTGCCGCTCCCCTGGCCGCTGTCCGGGCCCTCCAAGCGGCAGGCTATATCGACCGGGAACTTGCGGACCGGGCTGTGGCCGCAACAACTTTCCCCATTACCGGTGGTGGCGCTGCCGTGGGAGCCATCGAACCGGGCAGGGCTTTTGAGGGACTGCTCTAGTGGCTATCCGCCGCAAAATATCGGAGCAAAACGGTGCCGCCGCCCTGGCCCAGGTACGGTTAGCGCTCACCACAGGCACAAGCGACGGTGAAAGAACCCAGGCCTTTGCCGCCCTACCCCGGTCGGTGCGGGCCACCGCTGTCCGCTATTCCCTAGAGGAACTGGCCACCCTGGCACCGGGAAATTCGGTTGAGGTACGCGTTCCCCCCTACGGGGTTACCCAGTGCATTGCCGGGCCACGGCACACCCGCGGCACTCCGCCCAACGTGGTCGAAACAGATGCCCACACCTGGTGTTGCCTTGCTCTGGGGCTGGTCCGCTGGGAGCAGGTTCTTTCTAAAATTTCTGCTTCGGGTTTACGATCAGACCTCAGCGAGCGCCTGCCCCTCTTCTAGCCGCGCTCCCGGAAAGATAAACCTTGGTATCGTTGGTGTCTATGAGTCTTCTATCTAAATTCCGTCAGCCCACCGAGCCGCAGGCTCCCCTTACTGAGCAGGATAAGCAGGCCGCCCCCGGCCAGCACTTCTCACCGGCCACAGCACCTGAGCGCGCCCAGCTTACTGTGCGTAGAGCTCCCTCCTTGCCTGCGTTCGCTATCACCGGTCTGCTCATTGGCCTGGTTGTTGCTTTTGTGGTCACCGCGCTGGGCCCGGAGAACCCTAGCTACACCTTTGCAGCGGTCTTCGGGGTCATGGCCGTTATCTTTGGCACCCTCTGTACCGCAGCAGCCATCGGCCTGGCTCTCTTGCTGGAGCGTCGTTCAATCCGGCATACCACCACCTACAAAGCTATCAGTACCAAAGACTAAGGGTTTCTTGGCGACACTCTCTTCATAGATGTGGATACCTGTTATCACCTAGGTCGCAGACAGGTACACTAGGAATGTTCGCTCGCTCACGTTTATCCCAGACGTGAAGGCGAGATAACCACCACAGAAGAGATGGAAAATCCACCTTGGCTCGTCCTGACGGAAAGCTCTCCTTCGACCTGGACCCTGTAGACCACGGCCCCAAAGATGAATGTGGTGTCTTTGGTGTATGGGCTCCCGGCGAAGATGTCGCAAAACTTACCTACTATGGCCTATATGCCCTCCAACACCGAGGCCAGGAATCTGCCGGTATCGCAACCAGCGACGGCAAGCACCTCAGCGTGTATAAAGATATTGGTCTGGTATCCCAGGTATTCGATGAGACCACCCTCAATGCTATGCAGGGGCATCTATCCATCGGGCACTGCCGTTACTCCACTACCGGTGGCAATATCTGGCAGAACGCCCAGCCCACTCTAGGGGATACCCCGCACGGGACCCTGGCCCTGGCCCACAACGGTAATCTGGTAAATTCGGCTGATCTCTACGACCGACTCCTGGCAAAAAATGGGGGTAAACGCCCCGAACGTGGTGAACTGGCCCAGGGTAACACCACCGATACTGCGCTTGTTACGGCGCTCCTGAAAGAACACAGCTTCGAGAGCTTAGAAGAAGCGGCACTGGACTTACTGCCCACCCTGTCGGGGGCCTTCTGCCTGGTTTTCATGGACGAACAGGCCCTATATGCCGCGCGTGACCCGCAGGGGGTCCGTCCTCTGGTCTTGGGTAGGTTGGATCGAGGCTGGGTCATTGCCTCTGAAACTGCCGCCCTCGATATTGTGGGCGCCTCCCTGGTGCGAGAAGTCGAACCCGGTGAGTTCATCACCATTGACGAGGACGGTTTACGTTCCCAGCGGTTTGCTTCAGCTCAAGCCGCCGGTTGCGTCTTTGAGTATGTCTATCTGGCCCGCCCCGATACTACGATTGCCGGTCGAAGCGTCTACGAATCCCGGGTGGAAATGGGCCGCCAACTTGCCCGTGAACACAAGGTTGAAGCTGACCTGGTCATGCCCACACCAGAGTCCGGTACCCCTGCGGCTATTGGCTATGCCCAGGAGTCTGGTATTCCTTTCGGTAACGGCCTGGTCAAAAATGCCTACGTTGGCCGTACCTTTATTCAGCCCTCTCAAACTATCCGGCAGCTGGGTATCCGCCTTAAGCTGAACCCTCTGCGTTCGGTGGTTGAGGGTAAGCGCCTGGTTGTTATTGATGACTCGATTGTGCGTGGCAATACCCAGCGCGCCCTGGTACGGATGCTCCGTGAGGCAGGAGCCAAGGAGGTTCACATTCGAATTTCTTCGCCTCCGGTCAAGTGGCCCTGCTTCTACGGTATTGATTTCGCTTCTCGCTCTGAACTCATTGCTAACGGGCTGACCATTGATGAGATTCGTCAGTCGCTGAGTGCTGATTCCCTGGGTTATATCTCCGAAGATGGCATGATTGCAGCCACCGAGCAGCCCCGCGAGCGCCTGTGCACTGCCTGCTTTACCGGTAAGTATCCTATTGAGCTTCCGCATGAGGACCGACGCGGTAAATCTATTCTGGACAAGGTCGCCGGTGGCCCCCTAGCAGGAACTGCTGCTGAGGTGACGGTAGAACGCCCAGTAGCCCATAAGCCTGACCACGCCCAGGCTATTTCTCTTGAGACTCGGGCCGGGTCCCGTTCACTGGAAAAAAAATTTGAGGAACCGGCCCAGCAGTCGCAACCTGCACGGCCAGGCTGCGAGCCCGGCCCCGACGCTGAGCTTGAAGATTTGGTACTCCCCCAAGACACACGCCCTGCCGCTGAGTGCGGCACCGACCGAGAGGCAGGCTGATGAGCCAAAACCAGAACGCAGTTACCTACGCTTCGGCGGGGGTTGATGTTGAAGCGGGTGACCGCGCCGTTGAACTCATGAAAGACGCTGTTAAAGCAACCCACGGTGCCGGTGTAGTAGGCGGCGTGGGTGGCTTTGCTGGCCTGTTCGATCTCTCGGTGCTCAAGGGCTATAAGAAGCCCTATCTGGCAACCTCCACCGACGGTGTGGGTACCAAGGTTGCTATTGCGCAGAAGCTCGATATCCACCACACCATTGGGCATGACCTGGTGGGCATGGTGGTTGATGACATCGTGGTAACCGGTGCCAGGCCGCTCTTTATGACCGACTACATCGCAACCGGCAAGGTTGTGCCCGAGCGTATTGCCGATATTGTGCGCGGTGTGGCTGAGGGCTGTTCTTTGGCGGGTACCGCCCTGGTAGGTGGTGAAACCGCTGAGCACCCCGGCTTGCTGGCTGAGGACGAATACGATCTTGCCGGTGCTGCGACCGGCATCCTTGAAGCCGATGAGCTCTTGGGCCCCGACCGGGTGCGCGAGGGCGACGTCCTGATTGCTATGGCGTCTTCCGGTATTCACTCCAACGGCTATTCACTGGTGCGTAAGGTGCTCTCTCTTGCGGGCTGGGAGTACCAGCGGCAGGTCCCCGAGCTGGGCCGTACCCTGGGTGAGGAACTTCTGGAGCCTACCCGCATTTACACTGCTGACTGCCTGGACCTGATTGAGGCTTTCCCCGTCAACGGTGAGGACGGCCAGACCGGTTCCGGTATCCGTGGTTTCTCGCATGTGACCGGTGGCGGCTTAGCCGCTAACCTGGCACGCGTTCTGCCGGTAGGTACCGTGGGTATGGTAGACCGCTCCACCTGGGAGATTCCGGCTATCTTCCGCCTGATCGGGGAACTAGGATCTGTGCCCCGGGCCGACCTTGAGCGCACCCTCAACCTGGGTGTGGGCATGATTGCCGTGGTTGACCCCTCGGTGGCTGATGCCGCTCTTGCCCGACTCAACCAGCGGGGTCTGCCTAGCTGGGTGCTGGGCACCGTTGAGGCCGACACCGGCCAGCACAGGGATAACCCCGACTATGTGCAGGGCGCTAAGGGCGTAGACGGCGGTGCCGCCGTGCTCCTTGGTTCCTACCGCTAAACAGAGAATGAAATGGCCCGGAGCTTGTGTTCAACCTCCGGGCCATTGTGAGCATTTTTAGGAGTCAGTCAGCCGATTATAGATTCCTTGGACGGTACGGGCGTTCTGTGCCCAGGTGCGGGTTCGAGCAAAAATACGCCCCTGCTGGGACATGCCCCGGCGCAGGTCCTCATCAGTTGCCAGAGCGCACAGTTGCCGGGCAAAAGAGCCGGGGTCCCCTGCACTGGCGATTAGGCCGGTGGGTCCGGTCACCCGGTTCTCAACAAGTTCGGTCAGCGGGGCTAGGTCGCTCACAAGCAGAGGCCGGTTCAGCGCCATAGCTTCAATGGGTTTGAGCGGGGTGACACTCTGGCAGACCCTATCGCGGGTTCGGGGCACAGTAAAAACGTCGAGAGCCTGGTGGGCTGTGTAGGCGGTGTGTGGGTCTACTTTACCCAAAAAGACGGTGTATTCTTCTAGGCCCAGGGAGCGGGTCAGAGCTTCAAGACGCACCCGGTCACTACCGTCACCGGCCAGCATCAGCCGCGCGTCAATACCCTGCTGGCGCACCACCGCTAGCGCCCGGATGAGGGTATCGAAGCCCTCATAAGGCACCAGTGAGCTAACCGAGCCGTACCAGAAGCCCTCAGCGCTCAGCCCCAGTTTCTGGCGGGCCTGAGCCGGGGTCAGGTCAAGGTCAAAGAGGCTCTCATCAACGCTGTTGGGAACCACCGTGATTTTTTGAGGCTCCAGGCCCCGTTCCACCAGGGTACGCTTCATGGTCTCGGAGAGAGTAATGAGGTGGTCAGCGGCCTGCATGATCTGGGTTTCCCGGGCACGGGTGAGAGCGAACCGTTCGCTGGCGGCGGCGCTCTCGCGGCGCGCCTCAGGCTGGTGGGAAAGCCAGGTTTCTTCCAAGATACCGCGTACCTCGTAGACCCAGGGGATATTCCAGTACCGGGCCAGGGATCGAGCCACCAGCCCGTTATGGAAATGGGTGGTGGTATGGATGAGGGCTGGCGGGTTATCCGCGTAGCTGTAAGCTAGGTGCCTGACCCACTGCTCGATTTTCTGGGGCTGATACGACGCCAGTTTCCAGGGTAGGTGACGCCGGTAGGTAATACCTTCGACCCTTGCGGTGGGGAGGGCATCGAGCTTACCGACGGTCACGGGGTAGCCGGTGCGGGTCTCTGCCCGCAGGTTTACCCCGCGCTGCGCCAGAGCGGTCAGTAGGCGGTGGGTTCGTAGGGTGTAGCCAGACTGGGTTGCAGGTAGAGAGTTAGTAATCAGGTGCAGGGCAAAGGGTCTACGACCGGGCCGAGCGGCGCCGGTAGCCGGTGAGTTTTCGTTCAGCTGGGGAAACCATGTTTCTTGCAGGAGGGTGGCCTCAGCTGCGAGTTTTTTAGCCAGTCTTTTCTTTCCGCTGGTGTTTGCTATCGTGCATGCTTCGGTCAGGCGACCAGCCGACCACAGCGCCCGCGCCAGGGTAACCGGGGGCAGGTTCTTGTCGTGTTCCAGGTCAACCAGGTTGGCAGCAGCCAGTACCTCCCAACCCAGCCGGGTGCTGATACTATCTGCGCGTCTTTGCCCTGCCCGAAGGCGCTGTTCTGAAAGCGCCAGTGCTTCCTTATCCCCGGTCATCAGTGCGCCCATGGCTTGGGTTCCCACCCAGGGTGTACGGCTCAGACCGGTACCCAGAAGCTGACGGGGGCCAGCGGGGAGCCGCCGCGAGGCTTGAACCGCAAAAACGGCGGGGTCTGTGCCCAGGGCACCCACACTAATACGGACGGCAAGAGTCGCATTCTTTGTCAGGTAGGCTAGCTGTGATGCTCCTTGTGGCAGGCTCATGAGTGTGTCCTGCCTGTCTCTACCGCCTTTTCGAGCACCGTGAGGTAGCGCTGGGCTAGCTGGTCGTAGTTATAGTTCTTGAAGATAAAGTCACGACCTGCATGACCCACCTGGAGCAGTGAACGATCGGTTGCCAGGCGGCACCACAGGTCGGCCAGTTCCTGAGGGTTCTCAGGCTCTACCAGGGCACCTACCCCCGCCGCTTGCATAATGTCAGCAGCTTCGCCGGTAACCAGGGCTATGGGAAAACGGGGCACGGTCAGCAGTTCATACAGTTTGGAGGGTACGGTGCGTTCAAAAGCCGGGGTATTTTTGAGCGAAACAATCGTGGCATCGCACCATTTATAGTTTTTACGGACCTGCGAGCGGGGCTGTAAAGGCTGGAACTTGACGGGTAGGTTCCTTGCCCTGGCGTAGTCCTGGAGCATCTGCCGTTCGGCTCCCTCCCCCACAATACGGAGTTTAAAGCGGGTCTCGGGTTGGGCTTTTTGGGCCAGTTCTAGAGCCTGCAAGAGGGTGATAAGCCCCTGGGAACGACCAACCGTCCCAGAATAGAGCAGACGGAGTTGCCCTGGGCGTTGGGGGGCCGGATCTATCCTGCTGTGAAACATAGTTGGGGTGACCCCGTTAGTGATAGTTACGACCTCCTGCATGTTGCGCCCACGCAGTTTTCGGGCGAAGCGGTGAGTAACGGTAACCAGTACGTCGGCCTGCCGCTGCGCTCGGGTAAAGGACCGTGAGAAGCGGCGCTTTACCCGCTCACGCAGGGCGATACCACTGATTTCTTGGCTGGGTCTGGCCACAATATCGGGCCAGGCATCGCGCAGTTCAAGAACCAGGGGCACATGCAGAAGCTTTTTAATAGCGATACCGGCGTAGGCCGAAGGCAGCCCCGGGACGGTTGCAACAACAACATCGAAGCGATCCCCGCCGAGAGCCAGGATCAAGGCTTTACCCACCGAGCTGGTAGCGGTAATAATCTGATCAGCCAACCGGGTTACTCCGGAAGGACCGTGGAGAAGATAGGGAAGACGTAAGACACGCTCCCCATACTTACCCCGGTGAATACGCGGAGTATCCCGGTGCTTTTCACGCAGGAATCGGCTGGCCTCCGCATCCGGGTAGTGGGGCGGCGGACAGAAAACGGTCACCTGGTGTCCTGATTTCTGCCAGCGTTTTACCAGAGCCGACCAACGGCGCTGAGGCGCACCAATTTCGGGCGGATAGTAGTGCGTAACGACAAGTATTTTCATTGAGATGATGTGTGCTGGGTGTGGTTGGCCAAGGGCGATTATTGAGTCTGTAACTACCTCAACTGTACCCCTTTTAAGCCCTCCTATGCCTGTCAAAAACCCTCGTCTTGCCTCTTCTCCTTGGGACAGTATTCCTGGGGGCATAAAATAAAAGGGCCTGCTAGCATTTGCTGCCAGCAGGCCCTTTAGGGCTGGGTGAGGTAAGAACCCGCATCATAAGGAGGCGGTCTTACTTCTCCAGGTATTCATCGGCGTACTTATCCACATAATCCGAGTAGTCGTCCTCATCATCGTAGTGATGAGCAGACGCCTTAGGCTTGGATTTGCCACTTGTTCTCAGTTCACGTTCGAGTGCCGTGTAATCAGTATCGGGGCTGAAATATTTCATCTCCCGAGCCTGCCGAGTTGCTTTAGCCTTTTGACGGCCGCGCCCCATGGCGAGACCCCCTCTTTATCGCTCGTATCTGGCTACCCATCCGTGCTCAAGGGAGAACCAGAAAATCTTTCAGTCTTTTCCGTATATAAGGGTACCTTGTTTTAAGCATATTTGCTTGTCTGTTCGCCCAGTGAGATGTAAGAAGCATAAAAAATAGGGAAGAGCCCTCATATTACGAGCTACTTCCACCCAGGAAGCTCACCCTTTTACGCTCTAGATTCAGAGATTTAGTCTCCAGAGTTAAGTGAGTCTTGCGGAATTGCCCCTGAGCAGATAAAGCGCTTCTGCAAGGTCTTCGCGCCAAAGATAGGTTGCGCGGCGATCAGCGCGGCCCGGTCCGCGGTTAATGATGGCCAGGGGCTTTCCTGAGCGGACGGCATCGAGGGCTATCTTGTAGCTACTCATGACGGCCAGGGACGATCCGAGTACGAGCAGGGAGCGGGATTGCTCTAGGAGGTCTTGGACACGGGTTTTTCTGGTGGCGGGGACGGGTTCGCCAAAGTAGACCACGGCAGGTTTGAGGCGGGTGGAGCCGCAGGCAAGGCAGCCGACCATCTGAAAGTCGCGGATAAAGGTAGCGTCTAGGTCTACATCACCGTCGGGGTTGACCTGTAGGGAAGGGCCGGTGACCCGCGCAAGGTAGCCTGGGTTAGCGTCGTTAATGCGAGCATCAAGGCTGGTGCGGGCTTCTTGGGCGCCGCATTCGAGGCATTGGATGGTGGAGAGGTCTCCGTGGAGCGGGAGCACGGTGCGGCTCCCGGCAGCGGTGTGCAGGCCGTCTACGTTTTGGGTGATGATGCCGGTGAGGTGCCCGTTGTTTTCGAGCTCGGCCAGTAGGTAGTGGGCGGTGTTGGGGTGGGCGCGGCTCATCTGCCGCCAGCCGACGAAGGAGCGGGCCCAGTAGCGGTGGCGGGCTTGGGGGTCGTAGAGAAATTCTTGGTAGGTCATGGGCCGGTGGTTGCGCAGTGATCCGGCGGGGCCCCGGTAGTCGGGTATTCCTGAGCCGGTAGATATGCCTGCCCCGGTCAGGGCCAGCACTGCCCCGTCGGTAAGGAGTTCCTGGATGCCCCGGCAGGCAACTTCGGGGTCGGTGGGCGGGGTAGTTTCGTGGACGACCCGTTCGATAGAGCGCAGGGCGGCGGCGTGGGTGGCAGCGATGTGGGCCTGCTCGGTCAGGTGGGTGGGCTCGCCCGCGTAGCGGGTATCGAGTCTTTCTCCCCGGTGATGCGGTTGGTTCTCTCTCACTCTTCCAGTGTAGGTGAGTATCTCCGCAGCATCAGCCCTGGCAGGTGCAAGGGGGAGGCAAGCTGGCTGGGGCTGACATGAATTGTTCAGCGAGCGCCAGCGAGCCGGGCAGGAAGGAAGCTTGCCGACCGACCTGCACCTGCGGTGAAGGAGGGTTAGCTGGCTGTAAGGACCAGGCCTTCCACGGCTACATCGGGGTTAATATCCACCCGGACGGTGTCGCCGTCCTTGATAGTCCCTGCAAGGATTCCTCGTGCCAGGCGGTCACCGATTTCTCGCTGAACCAGGCGGCGCAGGGGACGGGCGCCGTAGGCGGGGTCGTAGCCTGCTAGTCCCAGCCACTCGGTGGCGGCGGGGGTGACATCCAGGGTCAGTCGGCGGTCCTCTAAGCGGCGGGCCATGGACTTGATTTGCAAGGCCACGATGGAGGACAGGTCCTCTGCGCTCAGTGGCTCAAAGATGATGAGCTCGTCCAGGCGGTTGAGGAACTCCGGTTTGAAGGCGGCGTTGACCGTGTTCATAACTGCGCTCTTGCGGCTCTCATCGTCCAGGTTCTGGTCGATCAGGAACTGAGAGCCCAGGTTGGAGGTCAGGATGAGGATGACGTTACGGAAGTCGACGGTGCGGCCCTGGCCGTCAGTGAGGCGGCCGTCGTCAAGAACCTGGAGCAGGATATCGAAGACTTCGGGGTGGGCTTTTTCGACCTCGTCAAGTAGAAGGACGGAGTAGGGGCGGCGGCGGACTGCTTCGGTGAGCTGACCGCCTTCTTCGTAGCCGACGTATCCGGGAGGGGCCCCGACTAGGCGGGCGACGGCGTGCTTTTCGGCGTATTCGCTCATGTCAATACGGACGAGGGCACGCTCATCGTCGAACTGGAACTCAGCCAGAGCCTTGGCCAGCTCGGTTTTACCGACACCGGTGGGGCCCAGGAAGAGGAAGGAACCGATGGGCCGGTCGGGGTCGGAGATACCGGCGCGGGAGCGGCGCACGGCATCGGCTACGGCGGCGACAGCTTTCTTCTGGCCGATCAGCCGTTTGCCGAGTTCTTCTTCCATGTGCAGGAGCTTTTCGGATTCGCCTTGGAGCATACGACCTGCGGGGATACCGGTCCAGGCGGAGATAACTTCGGCGATTTCGTCAGCTGTGACTTCTTCGGAGACCATGGATTCTTGCTGGGCGCTGCTCTCTGCCCGCTGAGCTTCGGCCAGTTGCGCTTCAAGGGCGGGGATTTCGCCGTAAAGGATCCGGGAGGCTTCTGCCAGGTTGCCTTCGCGTTGGGCTACTTCTGCTTTGGAACGCAGCTCGTCGATTTGGGTTTTGAGGTCGCCCACTCGGTTGAGTCCGGCTTTCTCAGCTTCCCAGCGGGCGTTGAGGGCGTCGAGTTCTTCCTTCTTGTCGGCCATATCTGCACGTAGGGCATCTAGGCGTTCGAGGGAAGCTGGGTCAGTTTCGTTGGCGAGCGCCAGTTCTTCCATGGTGAGGCGGTCTACGGCACGGCGGAGGACGTCGATTTCTTCGGGTGCCGAGTCGATTTCCATGCGCAGGCGCGAGGCGGCCTCGTCGATCAGGTCGATGGCCTTGTCGGGGAGCTGACGGGAGGGAATGTAACGGTTAGAAAGGTTGGCGGCGGCGACCAGGGCGGAGTCTGCGATGGCTACCTTGTGGTGGGCTTCGTAGCGTTCTTTGAGGCCGCGTAGAATGCCGATGGTGTCTTCCACAGAAGGCTCACCGACAAAGACTTGCTGGAAGCGGCGTTCCAGGGCGGCGTCTTTTTCGATGTTTTCGCGGTATTCGTCCAGGGTGGTGGCACCGATCAAGCGTAGTTCGCCGCGGGCTAGCATGGGCTTGAGCATATTGCCCGCATCCATGGAGCCCTCGCTGGCACCGGCACCGACGACGGTGTGGATTTCGTCAATGAAGGTGACGTTTTGGCCTTCGGATTTTTTGATGTCTTCGAGTACGGCTTTAAGGCGTTCTTCGAATTCACCACGGTATTTGGCACCGGCGACCATGGCACCCAGGTCCAGGGAAATAAGGGTTTTGCCGCGCAGGGTTTCAGGTACGTCGCCGGAGACCATGCGTTGGGCTAGGCCTTCGACGACGGCGGTCTTACCGACACCGGGTTGCCCGATCAGTACGGGGTTGTTCTTGGTGCGGCGGGAAAGTACCTGTATGACGCGGCGGATCTCGCTGTCTCGGCCGATGACGGGATCGAGTTTGCCTTCGCGGGCGATGGCAGTGAGGTCGGTGCCGTACTGTTCGAGGGCACCGAAAGTGCCTTCAGGGTCGGGGGTGCTCACGGTGCGGTCTCCTCGGACTGGGGGGATGGTTTCTTCTAGGGTTTTTTCGCTGGCACCTGCGGCGGTGAGGGCACGGGCGGTTGCGTCGTTACCTGCAGCTAGGGCGAGCAGGAGGATTTCGGTGGAGATGTAGGTGTCCCCGAATGTTCCGGCTTTAGCCTGGGCTGTTTGAATGGCGCTCAGCAGGGCCCGTGAGGGCTGTGCTTGGGCGGTGGATTCTCCTGATGCTTTGGGGAGCTTGGAGATTTCCGTGGATGCCGCAACTGAGAGTGCATCAACATCGATCCCTGCGGCTTTGAGGACCGCAACCGCTACGCCCTGGCGCTGGTCAAGCAAGGCTTTGAGCAGGTGGGGTGTATCGAGGGTGGGGTTGCCTGCGGTTTGGGCGTTAAGGTTGGCGGCCGATAAGGCCTCTTGGCTTTTACTGGTGAATTGAGCTGACATTTTTCTCCTGAGCTAGTAGGTCTTTTCCCTAAGGTTGAGTGTACTTCACTCAACTCATAATTGAGTCTACTACACTCAACTTATATACACCAGGTAGCTGAGGCCTTCCCCACCCTTGACCCACTGAGCAAGAAGGCCAATCCACCGAGTCCGGCTAGCTCAATCCAAGAAATCATATATGGATTCTGCCCGCTCCAATTCTTCCTTGACAGAATCATCGACACCGCGGGAGACCGATTCAGCTCGCCGCCAGTTACTCAGGGAAAGGAGCAGGGAGGCAGTTGCAAAGGCGTAAGTGAGGATACCGGCTGGGTTGCCGAAACCGGCTGAGAGCCCAATAAAGTCACCCCCCAGTAGTGACGATGCCGCCGAGACAACAGTTCCATCCAGGCGGTCGGGGACCAAAAAACCGAAGATGAGGGCCATCAGCCAGGTGGCACCCCAGACAAGCGCGGTCGTCGGCGGTAGACCTGCCCGTTTACCAGCTTTTTGTAATTTCATTTCTTTGCCCGAGAAGTAGGCTGCCGCTAGCATCAGACCCGCCAGGATCGGCCCTAGTGAGATGGCGAAAATTGGCAGCAGGCTACCGCCGGCACCAAACAGGGAGCGCCCAGCAACCACCCACAGGGCCGAGAGAAGTGCCCAGGGAACAGCCAGGTAGAAAATAGCCCTGGTCAGGAGCCCGCCCTGTCTCATCAAGTAGGGGTGTGACCGGGCCTCACCAGGAGCACCCGGCTGAGGGCCCTGCGGAGGTAGGTGATTGGCTGAGGTTTTTTTCATTTGGCTCACTCCCCCATTTTAGGCCCACCCTTCTTAGTCCTCACAAGAAGCAGGTACCACAAAGCCGGGGTGGCCCACCTCTTGACGGTGAGCCACCCCGGCTTTTGAGTTGCGAGGGTTACCTGCTAGCTGAGGTTACCCTGCCCATCTTCGAGGTGACTGCGCAGGAACCACTGGAAGAGCTCTAGTTCGGCAGTCTGACCGATCAGCAAATCTTCGGTAATAGGGTCAATATCGCCCACCTTAGCAATAGCAGCACGGTGGTCTTCGATAACAGCGCTATAGACGTCATTAAGAGCACGAATATGGGTCATAGCGTCAGCACGGTCAACATCATATCCGGCCCAGGTGCGCTTTTCTACCAGGTCGCCTGAGAGACCGTTGGGGGAAACACCCATGGTAGCCATGCGCTCTGCGATGGCATCAACAAAGCCGCGCACCTGGTCTACCTGGGGGTCCAGCATTTCGTGGACTGCGATGAAGTTGGGGCCAACGACATTCCAGTGAGCATGCTTGAGGACCAGGTGCAGGTCATTGAGGGCGTGCAGGCGGAGCTGGAGGACGTCAGCTACGTGGTGGCCAGACTCTTCGGTGAGGCCCGGTACGGTAAATGATGCGTATTTGCTCATGATTCTTAAACTTCCTGTTAGGTAATCAGGTCGATCCCAAGCTGTGGGTTTCGGCCTGCTGTGTAGTTCCAACCTTACGCTGTCCCTGCCGCCATTTCAAGGCTTATTCTGAGTAAATCATAATAAGGAAACCCTGATTTGACAAGGTATTCTGCCTAAAACAGAAGGTAAGCAAGGCTAACCTCAGCGCAACTGACTGGGTACAACACTCTCCCCAAAGGGATCTTAGCCAGCCCCTGCTCTACCCACCAAAGACCATAAACCATTTATGTGATTTACAACATATCCCCCGGGGCTCTAGCTGACCGTTGCCACCGGTCCCAGTCTATGACTAGAGTAAGAGTCAGCCACAGGGGGCTCACCCCAGCGCTACCAGCTCCAGACCTAAGAGTAAAAGATCGTGACAGCACCCACCCCATATACTGCCCCCTGCACAACACCCAGCAAGGCCCAAATTCGCCGCTGGCGGCGTTATTTAGCAGAAGAAATCTCCGAAGCTCGCATTTACGCTGCGCTGGCTGAACGCACCCACGGTAAAGAGGCAGAAATCTTAGGCCAAGTAGCCCAGGCCGAATACCGCCACCAGAATCACTGGCGCCAGCTTCTTGGAGAACACGCTTTTCCTGAGCCCAAACCTTCGGTCTCGGCCCGTATTCTTGAACTTCTAGCCAAAAATTTTGGCTCAGTCTTCGTTCTTGCCCTAGCCCAAAGAGCCGAGGGACGCTCCCCCTACGCGGAGGATCCCGATGCAACTGAGGCTATGGCAGCCGATGAGGCTATCCATGAGGAAATCATTCGAGCCCTTTCTACCGCTGGCCGAGAAAAGCTTTCTGGCAACTTCCGCGCCGCTGTCTTTGGCGCAAATGACGGCCTTGTCTCTAATGCTGCGCTCATCATGGGTGTTGGCGCTAGCGGGGTCAGCAACTCTATGATTCTTCTTTCTGGTGTCGCAGGCCTGTTGGCAGGCGCGCTTTCTATGGCTGCCGGTGAGTTTGTATCGGTCCGTTCCCAGCGCGAGCTACTCGACGCCTCCCGCCCCACCCAGGTCACCCTCGATGTAGCCCACCAGCTCGATATTAACCAAAATGAGTTAGAGCTGATTTACAAGGCCCGCGGTATGAGCGAGGAGGCAGCCCGCCACCGTGCCATGGAACGCTTTGGGCACTTCACCTGCGACTGCGACCCATCACTCTCTTTCCGCGACCTTGAGGAGGATCAGGAAGCGGGGGTAGAACACGGTGCGCTGGGTAGCGATGTGGGAGCTGCCGCCTCAAGCTTCTGCTTCTTTGCCTCCGGCGCTCTCATTCCGATCCTGCCCTACATCTTTGGGGTACAGGGTCCATTCGCTATGTTGCTAGCCATGTTGCTGGTAGGCCTTGCCCTCATGCTAACCGGTGGCGTGGTGGGCCTACTCTCCGGTGCTTCACCTTTCAAACGTGGCTTACGTCAGCTAGCTATTGGCTACGGAGCTGCCCTGGCTACCTACTTGCTGGGGCTGGCCTTTAATGTGGCTCTGGCCTAGCCAGCAATCTCTCTGAGCAAGCGCTCAGGATCACTGTCTCAAGCTACCGCCCCCTGGCCTCAATACCCTTTAGGCTAGCTAGCGCCTTGCCCCTATCCGCTAGTTCTTGCCCGCCCATCAGCCCTGACCTACTTGCTCTTGTTGACCGACAAAAGGCAGGGGCTGGAGCCTATAGCTCCAACCCCTGCTCAGATACTTATCTGTCCTTCTCTATCTTCTAATAATTAGAGAAAGGCTACTTTCTAAGAGGCAAAAATCTCACGCATGAGCTGAGCAGCCTCAGAAGGAGTCTTACCCACCTTCACACCAGCAGCTTCCAAGGCCTCCTTCTTAGCCTGAGCGGTACCCGAAGAACCGGAGACAATCGCACCAGCATGGCCCATAGTCTTACCCTCAGGAGCGGTAAAACCAGCCACATAGCCAACAACAGGCTTGGTCACATGAGCCTTGATAAACTCAGCGGCACGCTCCTCAGCATCACCACCAATCTCACCAATCATCACAATCGCTTCGGTCTCAGGGTCAGCTTCAAAAGCCTCCAGAGCGTCAATGTGGGTGGTGCCAATAATGGGGTCACCGCCAATACCGATAGCGGTGGTAAAGCCAATATCGCGCAGCTCAAACATCATCTGGTAGGTCAGGGTGCCTGACTTAGATACCAGACCGATTTTGCCCTTGCCGGTGATGTTGGCGGGGGTAATACCCACCAGGGATTCACCGGGGGTAATGATACCGGGGCAGTTGGGGCCAATGATGCGGGTGACCTGCTTGCCCTCAGCATTGACCTTGCTCTTGGCGTAGGCCCAGAATTCGGCAGTATCACCTACGGGCACGCCCTCGGTGATGACAACCACCAGGGGAACCTCAGCGTCAATCGCTTCAATAACAGCGTCCTTGGTAAAGGCCGGGGGTACAAAGACGATTGAAACGTCTGCGCCGGTCTCCTGGATAGCTTCAGCCACAGAGCCAAAAACCTTCAGCTCGATGTCCTGGCCCGAAGCGTCCTTGTGAGTAACGGTGGTGCCAGCCTTGCGGGCGTTAACGCCGCCCACAATCTGGGTACCAGCGGCCAGCATACGGGCGGTGTGCTTAGTACCTTCACCGCCGGTGATGCCCTGAACGATGACCTTAGAGTCCTTGTTCAAAAAGATAGACATAATAAAAACCTTCTAAATCTGTGTTTTCGCGGTGAATTAAGCGTTGTAAGCCAGCTCGGCGGCCTTATCGGCACCGGAGTCCATAGTCTCGGCCAGGTGTACAAGCGGGTGGTTGGCCTCAGAAAGAATGCGGCGGCCTTCTTCCACGTTGTTACCGTCAAGGCGAACGACCAGGGGCTTGGTTGCCTTATCGCCCAGGATCTCAAGAGCCTGAACGATACCGTTAGCAACAGCGTCACAGGAGGTAATACCACCAAAGACATTGACGAACACAGACTTGACCTGCTCATCGTTGAGGATGATATCCAGACCAGCGGCCATAACCTCAGCGGAAGCGCCGCCACCGATATCCAGGAAGTTAGCGGGCTTGACCTTGCCGTGGTTCTCGCCAGCGTAGGCTACAACGTCCAGGGTGGACATAACCAGGCCCGCACCGTTACCGATGATGCCGACCTGACCATCGAGCTTGACGTAGTTCAGTTCGTTTTCCTTGGCCTTGGCTTCGAGGGGGTTCTCTGCGCTCTTATCGACCAGGGTCTCGTGACCGGGCTGGCGGAACTCTGCGTTATCGTCCAGGGAGACCTTGCCATCCAGTGCCAGAATCTTGCCGTCACCGGTCTTGACCAGCGGGTTGACCTCCACCAGGGTGGCATCTTCCTTCTTGTAGACCTCGCCCAGCTTGACCAGTACAGCGGCTACAGCCTGGCGGGTGTCCTCGGCAAAGCCAGCTGTCTCAACGATTTCAGCGGCCTTAGCGGGGCTAATTCCCTCAATGGGGTTGATGTCTACCTTGGCCAGAGCCTCGGGGCGCTCAACGGCCAGAGTTTCAATATCCACGCCGCCTTCCACCGAACACATAGCCAGGTAGGAGCGGTTAGCCCGGTCAAGCAGCATAGAGAAATAGTACTCTTCGGCAATGTCAGCGCCCTGAGCAATCATCACGCGGTGAACGGTGTGGCCTTTAATGTCCATGCCCAGAATCTGCTGAGCATACTCGTAGGCTTCATCGGCGGTCTTAGCAACCTTAACGCCGCCCGCTTTACCGCGGCCGCCTACCTTGACCTGTGCTTTGACAACGGTGACGCCACCAATTTTTTCGGCAGCGGCTTTTGCTTCTTCTGGGGTGGTAGCTACGATGCCCTGGAGCACGGGTACACCGTGCTTCTCAAAGAGATCTCGTGCCTGGTATTCAAACAGGTCCACAGGAGTGTCCTTCTTCGTCGAAGTCGTGCCGGGCCGTGTGGGCCAGGCCTTTACAAATGCGAAGCCTCCACGTGCCCCCAGCGAGAGCCAGAGCACACAGAAGCCTCTCCATGAGCAACTTTAGCGCACTTCACAGCAAGGGAGCTAACTTATCAAGTTATATTGAGCGACCCAGTTAAGTACGATCGAGTTAGCAGAGCTAGGCTCAGCTACTTAAGGAGGGCACAGGCATCCAAGATATTGACCAAGAACGGTGCTGTGTCTGAAGCCCTCGGAACCATGAGGTACTCCATCTCATCAATACGCCATAGCATAATCCTGGCTTCAGAAACCCGGCAGCTCATGGCCTGCCCCGGTTTAAAGACATCGGGTGGGAAGTCAAAAGCTACAACTTGGTCAATCACCTGCGCAGCTGCTTGCCCGCTAAGGTTAAGGACGGTGCGGTTAACTGATACATCAAGAACCAGACCCTCATCATTCCCTAGGGCAGTAGCTAAAGCTCGCCCTAGTTTCACCGGATCAACGCGGGTCACGACCAGGTAGACCCCTGCTTCGACATAAAGGCAGGCTACGACCTGTCGGGTACCGTAGAGCATGTAGCGGGCTAATGCGTCACCGCTGACCTGGCCGGGTAATTCGGGGAGGGAAACTCCCAGTACCTTTTCTAAACGGTGAGCGGCGGAGCTAGCAGGGTCCACTTCAAGCCGGAAGAGCGACAGGTCAGATATTTCCTGAAGCTGGATACGGGTATCGGTGACCTCGTCCATGGCATGAGCGAACTCCTCAGCAACCGAGGGCAAACTACTGTCATTGTTCATCGAGCTACCTCATTGTGGCATGATAGAGAACCGGCAAAGGCATGATACCCCTTAGGGCGCTAGCGGCCACGATTAGCTATCTTTCTTGGTCAATGGCGCATAGCGCAGAAGCAGTCGCTTTTCTTCGCGGGCAAAACGAACTTTAGCCACCGTTTTGTCTCCTGCCCCTTCAAGTGCCAGAACCTTACCCTCACCGAAAGTTGTGTGCTCTACAGTATCGCCGACGGAGAGTAGGGGAATTTCCTTATTCTGCTGTACCCGCGAGACCTTGCCTGCTGCGGCGGCATAGCCGTAGGAGGCAGAACCGTTCACTTCAGCTATCGAGGGGGAAGACCTGCGCTGAGGTTGATCGAAGCGAGCAGAGTAGCTAGAACTTCCGTAAGCCGGTGTGCCAGTTTCTGACCGCCAAGCGCCCCTGCCGCCAGCGTAGGCACCGCCGTAGCTAAGGCCACCCATCGAATAAGTGGAGCCGGTACGTTTCCATTCGATAAGTTCCTCGGGAATCTCTTCAAGGAAAGGAGAGGGTGGGTTGAACTGGCTCTGGCCCCACATAGACCGGTTCTCGGCACGAGTCAGGTAAAGCCGTTCCATCGCGCGAGTCAGGCCAACGTAAGCCAGTCGGCGTTCCTCACTCATCTCCGAGTCATCGGTCAGGGCACGCTGGTGAGGGAAGAGTCCGTGCTCCATACCGGTGAGGAAGACCACCGGAAACTCTAGGCCCTTAGCCGTGTGTAGGGTCATGAGGGTAACTACGCCCTGAGAACGAGCCTCGGCAACTTCTGCCGCAATCTGAGCAGCGCTGGGGCCGCCTTCCTGGTCCTGCTTTGGCTTGTTGGGAATCTGGTCAGCGTCAGCGACCAGGGCAACGTGCTCCAAGAAGTCCTCGAGGCTTGCACCGGGGTTATCAATCTCAAACTCGCGGACAGCATCTACCAGTTCCGATAGGTTTTCCACCCGGGACTCGTCCTGAATATCCTTGGATTCACGCAGGGCAGCCAGGTAGCCGCTCTGTTCCAGGACGGCTTCTAGGCAGGTAGCGGCAGACTCGGTCTGTGCGATCTGGGCCAGGTCGTCGATGAGCTGGGAAAAAACGGCCAGCTTCTTAACCGCGGCAGAGCCCAGCCCCGGAACTTCGGTACCCTGGCGCAGGGCTGCCATGAAAGAGATGCGGTTGGCTCGTGCGTAGTCGGCAACCACACTCTCCGATTTAGTTCCGATACCGCGCTTAGGCTCGTTGAGAATCCGGCGCAGGTTGATATCATCATCGGGGTTGACGAGAACTCGCAGGTAGCTCAGGGCGTCTTTAATTTCTTTGCGTTCGTAGAAGCGAGTGCCGCCCACCACCCGGTAGGGCAGACCAACTCGCATGAGCATTTCTTCCAGGGTACGGGATTGGGCGTTGGTCCGGTAGAAGACCGCAATATCACCCGGCGCGGTTCCGTACTCGTCACGCAGGCGGTCAATCTCCTGGGCGATATACCGTGCTTCGGCCTGCTCAGATTCGGCCACATAGCCGGTAATTTTTGCGCCATCGCCGCTGGCTGTCCAGAGTTTCTTGGGCCTGCGGCCGGGGTTGCGTTCAATCACGGCATTAGCCGCGCTCAGGATGTTCTGGGTTGAGCGGTAGTTCTGTTCCAGCAAAATGGTGCGAGCAGTGGGGTAATCCTGCTCAAAATCGGTGATATTGCGAATATCAGCACCACGGAAGGCATAGATGGACTGGTCAGAGTCGCCCACAACGGTCAGCTCTGCCGGAGGGTAGGCATCGGGGTAGGGCCCTGGCGCACCGGGTTCCGGGCCTTGAGCGGGAGCCCCCACCAGCTGGCGAACGAGCTGGTACTGGGCGTGGTTGGTGTCCTGGTACTCATCCACCAGGATATGGTGGAAGCGGCGGCGGTAGTATTCGGCTACCTGCGGGTGATTCCGAAGCAGGTTGACGGTTTCCAAGATCAGGTCATCAAAGTCAAGTGAGTGGGCCGCTTTGAGACGTTCGGTATAGATGCTGTAAACCTTAGAGATGGCAGCTTCCCAGGGGTCGCTGGGGGAGGTTTCCTGGGCAAACTGCTGGGCGGTCACCAGCTCATTCTTCAGGTTGGAGATTCGGTTGCCCACGGCCTTAGCGGTGAACTTCTTAGTGTCCAGGTTGAGCTGTTTGATAATCAGGGTTAGCAGGCGCTGGGAGTCGGCAGAATCGTAGATTGAGAAAGTTGTTTTAAGGCCCAGGTTCTTAGCTTCACGGCGAAGTAGACGCACGCAGAAGCTGTGGAAGGTGGAAATCCACATATTTTGAGCTTTTGGCCCAACGAGGTCGGTAATACGTTCACGCATCTCTGCGGCCGCTTTGTTGGTAAAGGTAATAGCCAGGATCTGACCCTGGTGAGCACGCCCGGTCGCCAGCAGGTAGGCAATACGGTGGGTGAGGACGCGGGTTTTACCGGATCCTGCACCAGCAACGATGAGCAGAGGCGAGCCAGCGTGTTCAACGGCTGCAGCCTGGTGCTCGTTCAGGCCTTCAAGGAGCCTATGCGGTTGGACCTGCCAAGCGGGCTGACGGGAAGGACCGCCAAACTGAGCACCACCCATCTGGTAGGAGGGTGGCAGGAAGTCGAGCTCAGCCAGATCAGCTGGGGCGGTGGGAACCGGTGCAGGCTCTTGACTAGGGAGCCAGTCGGGTTCATCGTAGTACCCTCCCCCAGGTTGGCCCATAGGCGGGGCCTCTTCTGCGCTTTCGCCCTGAGGCCTGGGTGCCCGAGAGGTGGGCATAAAATCATCGTCATCAAACATGGTGGGCTCTTTTCCTGATTCAACCGTCAAATAACCATTTTAGGCGAACATACTTTCGAGGCCCCAGCTTTTAGCTGACAGATAAGATAGACAGTATGGGTCTTTCAAAAGGTCAGAAGAAGCGCCTCTATGGCGAGAATACACAAGTGCACTCCCCCGCTCCCTCTCCGCCTGCAGCACGGTCCAGACTAAAGGCACAGGCAGAACCGCGGGTTATCACCGACTACAGCGCAGCGGAGTTAGCTGCCCAACCGGAAAAAGGCGGCGGCTCCTATATCTTTGTGGGAGTGGCTTTCGCGGTCACAGCCCTCTTCCTTCTCTACTACTACCTCATCTTATTGCCCGGTATTTCGACAGTTGCAGGTGTGACTGCCCCTGAACTCATGGCTAACTTTGATGCTGAGCACCTAGAGGCTCTGGCATCTGGCCTGGGCGAAGAAGGTATCCGTAGCTACCAGATTGTGCACCGCTCAACGGGCCTGATTTTACCCCTCATTTTTGCTTTTACCTGGTGGAATATGGTTAGGGCTTCCCGCTTTGAGCTGCTTCTGGGCCGGCTGATGCTCGCCCTTCCTCTTGCCTACGCCGGTGTATTTATGGCCGGTGGTTTTGCGCTGGATCAGGCTATTGCCAACCCGCTCAGCTCCGCTACAGCTTTGGCTTCTTTGCTCATAGCACTTCGCTGGGGACTCTTTGTACTCTGCCTGCTTCAGCTAGGGTATCTGGCTGTACGTCTTGTCCGCTCTAAGGTTGATGCTTTCTCACGCGGTGAGCTACCCGGCCAGTCATAAACCTGAGTTCGGGGTCAAGGAGTACCCCGGCAAGGGGCTTTGAATGGCGAGCTCACACACGGCCTGTATTTAGAGTTAGCTCCTCAATGCTGTAAACTGATGGGGTTGCCTGCCCTCGTAGCTCAGGGGATAGAGCACCGCTCTCCTAAAGCGGGTGTCGATGGTTCGAATCCATTCGAGGGCACAGACAGAGAAACCCACCTACTCTGGTAGGTGGGTTTTTCGCGTTTAGACCTCAGCTTATGAGAGAATGAACATTCTTTTTATAGCCCTAGCAGCCCTTTTCCTACGGGAGCTTCTTCTGCTTTTTACGGTAGAGGGCACGCGAGATCAGCAAGCCGATGACGATACCCACACCACCGGTAATCGATACCCACATAGCAGCGTGGCCAACCAAAAGGGCGATGAGCAGACCAATAACAATTCCGGGGACCGCCCCGGCAATCATACCCACAGCCATATAGGTAAACTCTTGATCCGATGCGTTCCTGGGGCTTTCAAATTGAGGTGCCATAGGCTATATCCTAGCTGCGCGTAAGGGAATAGAAAAAGGGGATAAAAAATGCGCCCCAGCTGGTCGTCTGGTGCGCATTAGCAGGCTTAGGCCTGCTGGGGGGATCCATACCGTGTGATGTGTGGTAGGAATTCTTTAATACTCACAGCTTTCTCTTACGACCAGGAAAACTGTGGTTGGACTACCTCAGGGAAGCCGAGGCTATTCGCCTTGGCAGGACCCTAGGGTGAAGTCTTATTAGATACCTGCGGTGTAGTAACCGTCAACAGGCATGAAGCCGCCACCGTCAACAGCGGTCAGCATGGTGCCCTGTGAGGGGTTCAGCGCTGAGATCATCTGGCCGTTGCCAACGTAGATACCAACGTGTGCATAACCGTTAGTGAAAACGATGTCACCGGGCTGGGGGTTAGCGGTAGGGGTGAGCTGGGTTGCCATAGCGTAGGTGTAGGCGGTCAGGTTGATGCCAGCCTGAGCGTAAACGTAGGATACGAAGCCTGAGCAGTCCCAAGCCTTGTAGGACTTGCCACCCCATACGTAGGCACCACCGAGGCCGTCGTAAGCAGCTGCCAGAACGGTTTCACGAGCGGTGGAGAGATCGACGTTGCTGGGAAGTTCAGCGACGGTGTTGGACTGAGTGGTTACAACAGAGGTATTTTCTACAGGGGCAACGGTTTCGTAGTTGTAGCTGTAGGAGTTGTAAGCCTGGTTGTTGTATACAGCCAGCGCAGGAGCGGACTGAACGGGAGCGGTAGCGGTTTCTGCTACTGCAAAAGCGTTTGCGGGAGCAACTGAAGCGGCCAGCATGGCACCTGAAGCTGCAACGATACCTGCATTGCGAATGATAGTTGACTTAGTCATTGTGTTTTCCTCCATTGCCGGACGAGGTGAGCTGTCGGGTTCGAACATGAAGTACGCTCGGCTACCGGTGAAGGTAACTTAACCCCAAGGGCTCCTAGTACAGGATCCCAAAGTTGGGTCCCCCGCTTCTGCCTGATGATGTTTGTGAGTGAACCTGTGAACCGTGGCAGAACTAGGCGTTCAGTCCGCAGGGTGCTAATCCGACCAGTGATGAGCACAAATCAAAACACTACACACACTTTCAGATATTGTCACGTTTTGATTACAAAAGTCGCGGCTTCCAGCCCCAGAAAGTAAGCAGGGTTACCTATTGCCTGCAGGTCACACCTCGGGAACAAAGCTCTGAAAGCTGTCAAAAAACCCGTTCTGACAAGCTGAAATTATGGTGACTGGGGTCATATAAAGAAGAGTTTTTTACCCCAGGAGCCACCGCGCCCTCCCATCAGGGGGCACTAATGAGAAACCCGCCACTTAATTAAAAAACTTCACTGGACGGCACTACTGAGGGCCCCAGGACCCATCACCGCGCCCCCTACCGCCTCCCGGAAGCAGCGAATATAACAGTTTGATAACAAAAAAGAGGCCTAGGCGCTCACCCAAGCCTCTTTTCTGTTACCAAGATGTTACCTTTTGACGACGATAGCTTCTGCTACCTCAGCGTTCAGGATCAAGGACTCATCTTCACCATCGGCGTGCACCAGAACGGAGCCGTCCTTACGCCCCACAATAGAAACAGTTGCGCCGTAGACAATTCCTGCATCACCTAAGCGCTTTAATAGCTCAACATCTGTCTGAATAAACTCTGGCAGACGAGAGACGGTAAACCGGTCATCCTCATCGGAATCTTTAGCCGCAATCGACATGGTGACTGTACGTCCATCGTTCTCTTGGCTCTGTGCACCCAGCTCCTCCAAACCAGGAATAGCATTACCGTAAGGCGAGAACTTAGGTTCGTTGAGGAGTTCCAGGAGACGACGTTCCACTCGCTCGCTCATCACATGCTCCCAGCGGCAGGCTTCTTCGTGGATGTACTCCATTTCTAAACCAATCACATCGGCCAGTAGGCGTTCAGCAAGACGGTGCTTACGCATTACCTCAACAGCCTTGTGGCGGCCTTCATCGGTGAGTTGAAGAGAACGGTCGCTCGCTACAGTCAACAGGCCGTGTCGTTCCATACGGGCAACAGTCTGGGAGACGGTAGGCCCAGAGTGTTCAAGGCGTTCGGCGATTCGAGCTCGCATAGGGGTAATACCCTCTTCTTCAAGTTCGAGCACAGTTCGCAGATACATCTCAGTAGTATCAATCAGGTCAGTCATGCCTTCTCCTCTCGTTCCGAGCCCACCCCGCTAAGGCTAGGCAAACAGTGCAGTCATTATCATTAATTGTATGCCGTGCCCAGGCTTTTGGGTGTGACCCTGCCCGATGAGGTTTGCACAGTTCTGCCCTCTTACTTCTCACTCTGTAAATTTCAGCCCCTCTTTTGCGGTTCTTGCCCCGCCCTAGCCGACAAGCACCCCTATCACCGTCACAATAGAAAGAGTAGGACGGCAGATAGCACCCTCCCCCTTTCCACGCATCCGCTATCTGCGCTTAGCCCCTACTTTTTACGAGGAGACACCGTGACCGACTTCCCCACCATTCCATCCCATATGCTCCCAGCCGATGGCCGTTTTGGTGCCGGCCCTTCAAAGGTTCGCCCCGAACAGCTTGCCGCTGTTCAAGCGGCAGGCCAGCATCTTATGGGAACCTCCCACCGACAGGCCCCTGTCAAGAACCTGGTCAGTGAAATCCGTGAGGGTCTGCGTTCTTTCTACTCTGCGCCCGAGGGCTACGAGGTAATTCTTGGTAACGGCGGAGCTACTGCTTTCTGGGATGCCGCCACCTTTGGGCTAATCGAGAACAAAGCCCAGCACCTCACCTTTGGTGAGTTCGGCTCTAAGTTCGCAGCCGCCACCCAGGCCGCTCCTTTCCTGGCAGACTCTACCGTCTTGACCAGCCCTGCAGGGACTAGGCCGGTTGCCCACGCTGAGGAAGGTGTTGATGTATACGCTTGGCCTCACAACGAAACCTCAACCGGTGTTTTCGCACCCGTCAGCCGCCCCCAAGGCGCCGGTGAAAACGCCCTGGTTCTCATCGATGCAACCAGCGCCGCAGGAGGCCTTGACCTTGATATCTCGCAGGCTGATGTCTATTATTTCTCAGCCCAGAAGAACTTTGCCTCCGACGGCGGTCTCTGGTTGGGGCTCTGGTCACCCGCCGCCCTGGAACGGGCACAGCGGATTCAGGACTCAGGCCGCTGGATTCCTGACTCCCTCAACCTGGTAACCGCTATCGATAACTCACGCAAGAACCAAACCTACAACACCCCCGCACTGGCCACCCTGATCATGCTCAACGAACAGCTCAAGTGGCTCAATGAACAAGGCGGTCTAGCCTTTGCATCGGCCCGTACCGCTGACTCAGCAGGCAGAGTCTACCGCTGGGCAGAAGAGTCAGACTTTGCCAGCCCCTTTGTAGCCAATCCGGCAGAGCGCTCAAACGTGATTACCACCGTGGACTTTGATGACAGCATTGACGCGGCAGCTATCGCTAAGGCGCTACGTGCTAACGGTATCGTCGATACCGAGCCCTACCGCAAGCTGGGCCGCAACCAGCTCCGCATTGCGACCTTTACCGCGATTGACCCCGACGATGTATCAGCTTTGCTGAACTGTATCGACTACCTGGTCGAGCAGACCGCGGGCTAAAAAGCTTCCGGCCCTTAAGACCGGGCCGCCCCGTTTCACCTCCTAGAGGCAGTGCGGGGCGGCTTTTTATGCCACGTGAAAGTCTAGCGTGGCTCCTGGATATCAATTGCAGCTGTCACAGGCGGCGGCTCAGTGCCCTCAGCAGCGGGGCTTTGCTGAGCGCGCAGAACCAGGCGGGTAGGTACTGAGCGGTCATAGCGCAGGTGCAGGTGCCGGTACTTCATAATCCATACCAGCCCCAGAAGAGCGGCCAGGAAACCCGACGCAGAGGCCACACCCAGCCCCCAACGCGCCCCAAAGATATCGTTAACCAGCCCCACCAAGGGAGAACCGATAGGGGTTCCACCAATAAAGACAGCCATATAGATACTCATAACCCGCCCGCGCATTTCAGGCTCGGTGGTCACCTGCACATAGGCGTTGGCAGAAGTAATAATAGTCAGCGCCATCAACCCCAGAGGAATCAGTGCCAGAGCAAAGAGCCAGAGACTGGGAGCCAGCGCCGCGAGCGCTGTAGCCACGCCAAACCCCAGGCAGGATGCGAACATGAACCGCATCCGTGGGGTATCTCGCCGAGCAGCTAAGAGTGTACCGGCTACCGAGCCGATAGCTACCACCGAGTTCAGCACACCGAATTCCCCAGCACCCTGCCCAAATTCGGTGGTTGCCATGGCAGCAATGTTGAGGGCTGTGTTAAGGCCAAAAGTGCCGATGAGGAAGGCCGCTACCATCACCACAACGATGTCGGGGCGGCCCCTAAGGTAGCCAAAGCCGTCACGGATACGGCTCTGGGCCGCCGATGAACGGGGCAGAGGCCTTAGCTCCGAGGTACGCAGAGCGAGAATAGCTGCCATCATGGCAGCAAAAGAGAAGGTATTAATCAAGAAGACCGGCCCCGTACCCACAAGAACCACCAGCAAACCGGCGCAAGCCGGGCCGATCATGCGCGCCACGTTAAAGGACATGGAGTTCAGGGCAACGGCGTTGGGTAGGTCTTTATCCGATACCAATTCAGAAACCAGGGTGGAACGTACCGGCGCGTCAAGGGTAGAAACCAGGCCCAGGGCGAGCGCAAAAAGGTAGACCTGCCAGATAGCAACATGCCCAGAGAGCACCAGTAAGCCCAGGCCGAGGGCAAGAAGCCCCATAAGGCCCTGGGTCCACATCAGAATTTTCCGGCGGTTACCCCGGTCAGCTAGTGCACCGGCGTAGGGGGACAGCAAAAGCGGTGGGGCGAACTGGAGAGCTATCACAATACCCATCTGGGTAGAGTCATGGCTGGACAGGTCGTTAAAAACCAGCCAGTCCTGGGCTGTACGTTGCATCCAGGTACCGATATTAGAAATTAGGGCACCGATAAACCAGATTCGGTAGTTAAAAATCCACAGTGACCGGAAAGTTCTAGGCTTTCCGGTCACAGGTGGAGGCCCTGATTGCAACAGCCCACTCATTCTTGGGCAGCGGCCACCGGGGTTGAAGCTGACTTACTCTCGGCATATTCGCCCTCAAAGTCTGCCGCGTCGCCTTCGGGTATTTCCTGATCGTAATCAAGGTCCTCGCGATCTTCGGGGCGCAGGCGGTCAGCCCAGGGAACCCAGGCAGGGGCAAGAAGAGCATCGTCACCCGGTATCAGCCCAATTTCGCAGACGGTTGCGACCTTAGAACGCGGGGCGCGGGAGAGCGTGGCAAACCAGAACCAGCCCCTGTAGCCAGGGAGGTCACATTCAAAGAGGTGGGTGGTGAGCCGCTCTTCTTCACCGCGCAGGTGGTGGACCGGGCCAATAGAGTTTTCGGGTGCAATGTCAGCCAGCCCCGCAAGAGCTACATCTTTAGCGGCGGCAAGGACGGCATCAACTTTGCTGGTTCGACGCCGGCGGGTAGGTAGGCCCAGGGTCGGCTCGGGAGCCGGTGCCTGGTCCTTTTCAAGCCCTAAACCCTGCTCCGCAGAAGAATCAGGGGCAGGGGGTAGCAAGAACTTATCGCTACCGGTTTCTTGGAGCCCGTCTTTTACCACTTCAGTCATACCCTCTATTAAAGCAGGCTAGCGCGAGTTGTGGGGTTTCCCTCCCACTACCTTCTCAGAACGTGCCCTCCGAGGCGGCCTAATCTTGATACCTTATTGGGTATGGACTCTGACTTTTCTGAAACCCCCGAGCTCCCCTACGGCAAGACCATCCGTTCTTTGGGGGTGAGCTCTCTTGCCCTCATGATTCTGGGTGCTATCTCTGGGCTGGCTATGCTTCTGCTTAAATGGGCGACCGGCTCAGCTCCCCATATCCTGAGTATTATCCCGCTGATGGTGCTCCCGGTCGCTTTCATGGCCTTATTAGCGGCTCTTTTCTTTACTCTGCTTCGCCGCCGAACAAGCTAGACTAGAGCTGTCCCTCTCGGCTCGCGTTTCTGCGCGCATCAGACCCAACCTTTCCCTAATACCCAGCAAAGCGCCCAGCTGTGCACAGGTAGCGCACAGGTAATAAGCGCACAATAGAACTGTGAACATCAAAGAACCTGAAGCAAAATTATTGGTCGTCGATGACGAGCCCAACATTTTAGAGTTGCTGGCAACTTCCCTGCGCTTTGCAGGTTTTGAGGTTGTTACGGCGTCCAACGGGCGTGAAGCCCTTGATAAGGCCGAAACTGAGTCCCCCGACCTGGCCGTCCTTGACGTCATGTTGCCTGATATGGATGGCTTTACTGTCACCCGTAAGCTGCGCAGCTCCGGCCGCCTCTTTCCCGTGCTCTTCCTCACCGCTAAAGACGACACCGAGGACAAGGTCACCGGCCTTACCGTCGGCGGTGACGACTACGTCACTAAGCCCTTTAGCCTTGATGAAGTGGTAGCTCGGATCCGCGCCGTGCTGCGACGCACTCAGCCCCAGCACGAAGAAGATTCACGCCTGCGGGTTGATGACCTAATTCTTGATGACGATGCCCACGAGGTTTTCCGTGGCGACCGCGAAATCGACCTCTCCCCCACCGAATTCAAGCTGCTGCGCTACCTGATGCTCAACCCCAACCGGGTGCTCTCCAAAGCGCAGATTCTTGACCATGTGTGGGAGTACGACTTCAACGGCGACGCCTCTATCGTGGAGTCCTACATCTCTTACCTGCGCCGCAAAATTGACAACGATCCGGAGCTCCCCCCGCTCATTCACACCAAGCGTGGCGTGGGCTACCTGTTACGGACAGCTAACAAAAATTAAGGGGTAAGAGTTTGCGCTCTCGTCTCTCTGTGCACCGGCTGGGTTCGCTTTCATTGCGGACCCAGTTGGTGCTTTTAACGTCTATGCTCCTGGCCCTGGCCATTTCGGTCATGTCTCTGGTCGCTATTTCTGCCATTCGAGCCAAGATGATGGACCAGCTCGATGATGAGATTGAGGCCAGCTACAGCTACCTGGTCACCGCAGTGTATGCAGACCAGCAGCTCTCTCAAACAGAGGGAACTTTTATACCCTACGAGGCCTACCTACTTGATAGCGACGGAAAGATTGTGCGCCCGGTAGCCACTCTGGCCGACGAAACCTCCTCGCCCCTGATTTCTGGGCTGACCGCTGAAAACGTCAAAAAATACAACAAGGCAGCGCTGACGGTCCGCTCGTCAAGCGGGCACACCGAGTGGCGCCTGATTGCTTTCCCTGTGGATGAGACCCATCAGACCCTGGTCATTGCCGCGCCGCTCACCCAGATCAACCAGACCGTAGCCATCGTAGGGGGCCTGACCTTACTCTTTGGCGTGGCTACTTTGCTTGCCTCCATAGCCCTGACCTGGGTCATTGTCACCCGAGCCTTTGAGCCGCTGGCAAGGGTAGAACAGACCGCCGCCCAGATTGCGGCAGGCGATCTTTCTCAGCGTATCGAGAACTACAGCCCCTACAACGAAATCGGCCATCTCACTACCTCACTCAACACCATGCTCTCCCATATTGAGGAGGCCTTTGACGCGCAAAAACGCTCTGAAGTTAAAATGAGGCGCTTTGTAGGCGATGCCTCGCATGAGCTCAGAACCCCGCTGGTGTCCATCCGTGGTTACTCTGAGCTTTACCGTATGGGCGGGCTGCCTAACGACGAGGCTGTTGCTATGGCTATGGACCGGATTGAATCCGAGTCAAAGCGCATGGGCCAGCTGGTAGAAGATCTCCTGACCCTGGCACGGCTAGACGAACGGCGAGTGACAGAGAACGCTCAGGTAGACCTGCTCAGATTAGCCCAGGATGCCGCCAACGACGCCTTTGCTTCTGAACCCGACCGAACCATTGAGGTAGTCGGCCTTGAAGGCGCAGAGGCGCTTACGGCCCTGGTCTGGGGCGATGAGCAACGGCTACGCCAGGTGCTAGCCAACCTCATGACCAATGCCCTGCGTTACACGCCCGCCGGCTCCCCCATTGAAATAGCGGTGGGTTCTGTTCCCGGTATCGACGGCAGCTGGACCTCCATGCTCCAGGTGCGAGATCACGGCCCGGGCATCCACGGTGAGGATGCCGAACGCGTCTTTGAACGGTTCTACCGGGCAGATACCTCCCGGACCAGGGAGACAGGCGGGACTGGCCTGGGCCTGGCGATTGTAGCGGCTATTGTTAGCCAGCACGATGGCTCAATCAGTATTGAAGAAACCGAAGGCGGCGGTGCCACTTTCACTATCAGGCTCCCCCAGTACAGCACCCATACAGGCCCGGTTGCTCTCGCCCGGCAAAAGTAGGCGGTCTTGCCCCGGGAGAACACTTGTGTATAAATGCCGGGCGAGCTTCATATTGCAGACGCATTTACATCATTTTGGGCTTACGATTGACGTTAAACACCCCGGTTTAGGTGGCCCACCCGAACCGGGGTTTTCCACACCACCACACGGGGGTAGTCCGCGCCAGGTGAGGGGACTAGTGTCAAAACACCGGTAGCCAGTTAGACACCGGCACCGGTAGCCAACGACCCAATCTTTATGCAAAAGGAGAGCCTCCCATGGCACAGTTCAACGTCGATGCAGACCTCATCGCCAGCAAGTCAGCCCAAGCCCGCGGCCAGGTAGATACCATCGTTTCAGAGGTCAATGCGCTCACCACCTCCCTCCAGGATCTGCAGGGATCATGGACCGGCTCAGCCTCTGCCAACTTTCAGGGGGTCCTAACTAACTGGCGCAATACCCAGCGACAGGTCGAAGAGTCCATTGCCCAAATCAACGAGGCCCTATCACGGGCCGGCATCAACTACTCCGATACCGAACTGGCTAACGCCTCAATGTTTGTCGGCTAGGCTCGGGTGTCCTGGCGGTAGCGGAGCTTCCAGCTACCGCCAGTAAGCACCCAGGTACTTGAACGGATCAGCAGGCCCTTATCCGTAGGCACTCTGGTTACTAGCAGGGTTGCCTCAGTACCTAACTCAGTTGCCAAGACTTCCTCGACAGGCCCACTACTAGCACAAGCACGCAGACGGTAGTGAAGGACCGTATCGCGGTCAGTTACCTGGCCTGTTGGAACAACCCAGGCTAGCTCCGGGTGAAGCAAGCTGCCCAGTAGCTTTTCAGCCCCATAGATTGAGGGGTTCAGCGTTTGCAGTTCGCAGCTACGGGCCTCTTCCACCGCGTCATCAGCTACCTGCTCTGTGGGCGCTAGAGTCTCAGGGTCAGGGGTATCTGCCGCGGAGTCATCAGGAAACTCTTGCGAGCTCTCATCCTTACCCCAGCCAGGCCCGGTCAGAGGTTCCACGCCATCGCGGTAGGCTTGGGCAGCCTCATTAGCTCTCCGATCAGCCGCCTCATTGAGGGGGTGGCCGGTGTGGCCCTTGACCCACTCAAAAGAATAAGAGCGGCCCTCAATGGCGGCATCCAGTGCCTGCATGAGGTCAAGATTCTGTACCGGCTTACCGTCCGCTTTCTTCCAGCCTTTCTTCTTCCACCCCGGCAACCAGCGGCTAATAGAATCAATGGTGTATTTGCTATCGCAGATAATGTGCAGATGGGTTTCAGGAAGGTGCGCCGTAGCCTCGAAGAGGTCCAGAACAGCTTTGAGTTCACCCATGTTATTTGTCCCGTGAGCCCACCCTCCGGCGGCCCACCGGGTTTCGTCAATGTACCAGGCCCAGCCTGCGGGGCCGGGATTACCCAGGGCAGATCCATCGGCAGCAGCAATTATTTTCTCGGTCATGGTTCCTCTACCCTCCTACGGACTAGCCATTCCATTCTACGCCCGGCTATAAGAGGGTAGGCACAGCTAGAATAGGAGCATGGTTCACGCTTCAATAGTTGACGGGGCAAGTCACACCCGACTGGCTCTCTTTCTGATGCCCCCGGAGACCTTGCGGAGCGGGCACGGTGTCAGCTGGCTGGCCTACGTCGGTATGACAGAGCAGAAGCGAGCCGCAGAGTATGCAAGCCCCGAAGAGGCCATGAGCTACGCGGCCCAGCACACCCTCATGCGCTGTATCGCTGCTACCGTACTCGGGGTAAGGGATGCAGAAGCCTCACAGATTCCCGTAGACCGCTCCTGCAGTCTCTGCCTGAAGTCAGCAAGCCACGGAAAACCCCGCATTGAGGGAGTAAACCTGAACATGGCGCGCGCCATTGGCCTGGCCGCCGGTGTGTACTCAGCATCCGATACTGCCCTTGGAATTGACCTGATTACGGTAAGAGACCACTACTTTGACGGCTTTGACCGTATTGCACTAGCTGACTACGAAAAACGTGTCGTGGATTCGCTCCTACCGGATCAGGCCCGGCTGGTACGCCAGATGCTCTGGTGCGCTAAAGAAGCAGTTCTCAAGGCCAGCGGACACGGACTATCTGTTAAACCTAACCAGGTGATGCTAGCGCTACCGCCCCTACCCACCGATATCGGTAGCGTCCACGGGCTCACAGCAGGTGCCAAAGCCTACCTACCGGAACAGGCAGAAGCGGTACCTTTTTGGATTACCTGGCAGGTCTACGAGGACACCCATCTCGTAGCTGTTGCTAGTAAGGGACCTCACCATCTAGAAGCACAGAAGGTAACCGCTCCCTATATGGTCAAGCGAGCTCTCACACCCCCGCTTTAAAGACAGACCTTCATCGGAGCCTCTAGTCAATCAGTCAGAGAAACTGCCAAGAGTCAAGCACCTGGCCTTGCTCATTTCTGCCCCTACTAGTGTGAGGCTCTTGGTGACCTGACCAGTGCAGCCTGAGCTCTCTTAAGCCTATGCTAGCTGAGCGAATAGCGCTCCAAGAGCACAATTGTCTCGTAGTGGCTACTGTGGGGGAACATGTCCATAACCCGGCCCTTGACCGCTTGCATCGAAGGCATCTGGTGCAGGTCCTTAACCATGGTAGCTAGGTTACAGCTTGAGTAAATAACCCGCTCGATACCGCTGGCCTCAATCCAGGTCGAAAGTTCAGGGCCAAGGCCGCGACGGGGCGGGTTAAGCACCAGCAGGTCGGGTACCTGACCGCTTTCTAGAGCATAAGCCCTGGCATCCTGAGCGGAAAACTCAATACCGGTTAGGTCGTACTCGGCCACCGCCCGGCGGGCTGACTCGATAGCCTCAGGGCTAATTTCTATACCGGTAACTTTGGCCTCTTCGGGCATGACCTGCGCCGCGTGGAGGGCAAAGCCGCCCACACCGCAGTAGAGGTCCCAGAGGGTATTGGGCTGGGACTCTTTTACCCATTCCTGCCCCTGGCGGTAGAGAGCTGCTGAGACCGCTGTATTGGTCTGGAAGAAGCTCTGCGGGCGTAGGTGAAGCGTTAGGTCGTTGACCTGCATCGGTAGGGTCTGGCGTTCGCTCAGGATGATTTCTTCGTCGCCCTCCACCAAGGCGATATGTTCCCTGAGCAGGTTAATACTAAGAACCGCGAGCTGAGGGAGCTGGGTGTGGAGCCAGTCAAGCTCGCGCCGGATAGGTACCAGTAGTTTCTTGGAACGAAGCACAAAGCGGATGAGAAGCTCACCGGCCTCAGAGGCCGTCACCAGAATATTTTTGAGCTCGCCCTTACGCCGGGCAACGCTATAGGGGGTAAGCCCCGCCCGGCTAATTAGCTCCTTGAGCACCGGGAATGTATCTGCTACAGGTGCGGTGTAAAGCTGACAGTCGCTCAGGTCTACACTCGCACCGTCCCGGCTCAAGATACCGAGCCTTGGTTCCTGGACGCTTCCACCCACCACCAGCTTAGCCTTGTTCCTGAACCCGGTTTCAGCACTCGCCACCGGTGCTAGCCACTCGATACCGGGCCACGGTGCCATCAGTTTGCGGGCATCGTTCTGCTTCCCTTCAAGCTGTTGTGCGTAGGGGGTAAGAATTAGTGAGCAGGAGCGGCACAGGCTGGCATCGTAATAGTGGCATTGCATAGCGTGACTATCTTACCGCCCCCTGTAAGCAGGCGGTAACGGAAGATAAAAGCCGGCACCCCGTTCCGGGGTGCCGGCTCAAAAGGAAAACACAATCACTATTAACTTTTAGCCACCGGCCCCAAAGGCAACATCCTGGCGAAGGGCCTCATTGCTCTTCTTCTCCAGCTTGGTCCACCCATCTGCTAGGTAGGCACCCAGCAAGAGAGCCAGCAAGCCTACGATAATTGCGTAGAGAACAAGATCCACGAGCGTGGCCATGAGCCTCACACCTTTCAGTTTCACCTTTGAGACTGATGAGTAAAACTTAGAGGAAACCTCTTAAGTGATTTAAAGAATACTCCCAATAAGTGTGAACCACAATACCCTTATCTGCATTTTTTAGTCAGCGTCCTTAAAAGAGAACTCCGCCCACCCCAAACGGGGCAGGCGGAGTTCTCAGCTCAAAGAGCGGCTACTTACCAGAGCAAGCGGCAGACTACATCATGCCGCCCATGCCACCCATGTCGGGGGCAGCCGGTGCCGCACCAGCAGGCTCAGGCTTATCGGCAACAACAGCCTCGGTGGTCAGGAATAGACCGGCAATTGACGCTGCATTCTGAAGAGCTGAGCGGGTGACCTTTACGGGGTCGTTAATACCGGCGGCCATCAGGTCCTCGTACTCACCGGTTGCGGCGTTCAGGCCGGTACCAGCAGAGAGGTGACGGACCTTATCGACGACGACGCCGGGCTCCATGCCAGCATTGAAAGCAATCTGCTTGAGGGGAGCGTCGATGGCAACACGGACGATGTTGGCACCGGTTGCCTCATCGCCGGTCAGTTCCAGCTTCTCAAAAGCCTTCACGCCAGCCTGAATCAGGGCAACACCGCCGCCGGGAACAATACCCTCTTCAACAGCGGCCTTAGCGTTGCGGACGGCGTCCTCGATGCGATGCTTGCGTTCCTTGAGCTCAACCTCGGTAGCAGCGCCGGCCTTGAGCACAGCAACACCACCGGCAAGCTTAGCCAGACGCTCCTGCAGCTTCTCGCGGTCGTAATCAGAGTCAGAGTTAGCGATTTCGCCACGGATCTGAGCAACGCGGCCCTCGATGGCCTCAGGGTCACCTGCGCCTTCGATGATGGTGGTCTCGTCCTTGGTGACAACAACCTTGCGGGCCTGGCCCAGCAGGTCGATGGTTGCGGTATCAAGTGACAGGCCAACCTCTTCGGTAATAACCTGTCCACCGGTCAGAATAGCGATGTCAGCCAGCTGAGCCTTCCGGCGGTCGCCAAAGCCAGGAGCCTTAACGGCAACAGACTTGATGGAGCCGCGCATCTTGTTCAGAACCAGCAGGGCCAGGGCTTCGCCCTCAACATCCTCGGCAACAATCAGCAGGGGCTTACCGGCCTGCATGACCTTCTCCAGAACGGGAACCAGGTCCTTGACGTTGGAGATCTTGGAGCTAACGATCAGGATGTAGGGGTCCTCAAGGACAGCTTCCTGACGGTCAGCATCGGTAACGAAGTACCCAGAGAGGAAGCCCTTATCAAAGCGCATACCCTCGGTCAGTTCAAGGGTCAGGCCGAAAGTATTGGACTCTTCAACTGTGATAACGCCTTCCTTGCCGACCTTCTCCATAGCCTGGGCAATGAGCTTACCGATTTCGGGGTCACCAGCGGAGATAGATGCGGTTGCGGCGATTTCCTCTTCGGTCTCAACTTCCTTGGCAGAAGCGAGCAGTTCAGCGGTAACAGCTTCTACAGCCTTTTCGATACCGCGCTTGAGGGAGAGGGGGTCAGCGCCAGCGGCAACATTGCGCAGGCCTTCGCGGACGAGAGCCTGAGCTAGAACGGTTGCGGTGGTGGTACCGTCACCGGCAATGTCGTCAGTCTTCTTTGCGACCTCCTTGACCAGCTCAGCGCCAATCTTCTCGTAGGGGTCTTCAAGTTCGATTTCCTTGGCGATGGAAACACCATCGTTGGTGATGGTGGGGGCGCCCCAGGCCTTCTCCAAGACAACGTTACGACCGCGGGGGCCGAGAGTTACCTTTACTGCGTCTGCGAGGGTGTTGAGGCCCTTTTCAAGACCGCGGCGTGCTTCTTCATCAAAAGCAATCAGCTTTGCCATATGGCTTTCGCTCCTTCTGGAACATTAGGTGTGAGCGCGATTAGTCGGTGCCCGCGACGGACGGCGCTACCGGGGCCGCCATAGGGGCGGCACGGGGAGGACCTCACCAAGAAATCGCTCAGGTGTTTTACTCAGAGCCACCCGGGTGCAGAATCTAGCACATGATTTAGCAGTCCAAGCCTCTGAGTGCTAACTACAATCTTGGCACCTGAGCCCAGAGCGCGCAAACCTATTATTCGCTTTGAGAAGCCTTAATCGCCAACAGCGCACAAAGCTACAGCTCCCGGGCTTAGATCTTGCTTAGCCCTGTGTGTATGTTCCAGTAGCAGAATCGTAGATATAGGCACCGGCGGGATCCAGTACATAGGTGCCGGTAGCAGGGTCCAGGCTGTAGCGCTGGGTGTTCTGGGTAGCGGTTCCCGTAGTCGCTGAGGCTGGTGAGCTGGCATCAGTTCCGGAGTATTCAACGTAGGCACCGGTAGCGGGGTCCATACGGTAGAGAACCTTACCCGAGGCCAGGGCCTCTGTCTTGCTGGTGGCGGTGTAAGTCCCGTTCACCGGGTCATAGACGTAGAAGAGCTGGCTATCCCCTGTTGCTGTCGAGGTGGCAGCATCCGCGCTGGCCACCTGGGTCTGCTCTGCGAGCGCGGTGGGGTCGAAGTCTGCTCCGAGCACCACATAGACCTCACCGGTCTCGGCCTGGAAGTCTTGGTTGATGTAGGCAATACCTAAGAGGTCAGCGACTTCGTTGGCTTCTGATGAGGCCCCGGTAGCAAAGTAAACCATGGACTCGGTGGCATAGGTACCGGTCCAGTTGGTGGTTTCAGTAATCTTGTAGTTTGCTTTTTGCAAGACACTGGCGGCGGTGCTGGCTGAGCCTTCGGGGGCGCTTGAGTTATAGACCGCTACGGTAACGCTAGCTGGGTTGGTGCTGGGGCTGGCATCGGCGGTAGCTGTTGCGGTGGCTCTTGCCGATGCGGGCGCGGTTGTGGTGCCCGGGCCAGCAGTCCGGGGCGAAACCACGTACATGATGCCGCCCACCAGGAGGGCGAGAATACCGCTGATGATGACAGCCAGCAGGCCGGCCCGTGAGGTTGAGGTGTCGGTGACGCGGCCGCGGTAGGCACCCCGCCGGGAGGAGTTTTCTTCGACATCATCGAACTCGTCACGGGGGTAGGTGTTCACTGGTCGCCTCTTTCGGTGCACGGTTGCTACGGGGGTCAGCTTCTAGGGTACACTCCCCCGCCCTGTTTTAGGTGAGTCGGTTGCGTGTGAGCCGGAGCTTGCGGGTAAGGGCCGGTTCAGCGGCAATAGCGCGCGGATTATCGATCAGTGCATTGAGTTGCTGGTAGTAGGCAATCGGGCTCAGCCCCAGGTCTTTGCTGATGGCCTGTTCTTTACTTCCCTGGTACTTGAAGCGTTTTTTCTCCATATCTAAGATGGCGCGCTCCTGCTCGGTAAGCCGGTGAGTAGAGCTAGTCTGAGACTCTGGTGTGGGTGAACCGGCTGGCATGTTCATGGGTCTTCTTTCGGTGGTCTAGTCTTATAGGGAGAATACCGCATACAAGAGGAGAACAAGCGCTGTGCCTGCTCAGCCCCTACACGAGATTATGGACCCGGACTGGGCGCAGGCCCTGGCACCCGTGGAGCCTCAGATTAGGGCTATGGGTAATTTTTTGCGGGCCGAGCATCAGGCTGGCCGGGACACCCTGCCCCCTGGCCCGGATATTTTTAGGGCCTTCACCTACCCCATGAGCCAGGTCAAGGTTCTGGTGCTGGGTCAGGACCCCTACCCTACCCCCGGGCACGCTATGGGGCTAAGTTTCTCTGTACGTCCCGAGGTCAGGCCGGTGCCACGTTCCCTGCACAATATCTACAAAGAGCTCAACACCGATCTGGGCATCACGCCCCCGGATCACGGGGATTTACGGGCCTGGAGTCAGCAGGGGGTCATGCTCCTCAATAGGGTTCTTTCGGTGGGTGCTGGGGCCGCAGGTTCCCACCGCAACCTGGGCTGGGAACAGGTCACTACCGCCGCTGTTCAAGCCCTGGTCGCCCGGGGCAGGCCGCTGGTAGGGCTACTGTGGGGCGCAGATGCCCGCTCCTGCAAACCGCTACTGGGTGGCTACCCCTGCGTGGAGTCACCGCACCCCTCGCCGCTCTCTGCCTCGCGGGGTTTCTTTGGCTCTCGACCCTTTAGCCGCGTCAATGAGCTCTTGCTCGCTCAGGGGGCCTCCCCGGTGGACTGGGCTCTCTAAAGCCCTGAAGCAGATCGGAAAATCTACCGGTCTCAGTTATCTGTCCCGCTCAAGGCGGCAGCTGAGAATGCCGCCCCTGGCCGGCTCCTAAATGATAGGGGGAAGGTCTGGGCTCACTTTAGCGGTCCCGAGTATCTTTCGGATCTTGTTTTTCTGTTTGGAGCTGACCCGACGCTTGCTGAATAAAGTACTGCATCAGGTAGCTACCGAGGACCACCCCGGACGCCATAGAAAGGATAATTGAAATTGCCGCAACCATCCCCGGCACACCAGTCGAAGGATTAGCCTCTACGGTGAAGATATAAAGGCCCCGGAAAATGGAAAGACCGGGCAGGAGAAAAGTTAGGGCCGGTACATAAAAGATAGAGGCTGGGGCCTGCAAGCGGTAAGCCAAAAAGGTGCTCATGAGGCCAATGACCAGAGCCGCAAAAGCGGTATTGGCACGTCCTGCACCAGCCCCAAAAAGGAAAGTATAGCCCTGGTAGACCCAAAAACCACTGGTAGCAATCAGTAAGTTCCATAAGAGTGTCTGCCAGCGGGCGTGAGTTGTGACCGCAAAAGCCAGGGAAGCTAGCATAAAGAAAAGGTAGCTTACCCCCAAAGAGGCCCCCACAAAGCGGGTCTCGGTAATATCTAGTTCTCTAATGTCTAGAGCTGTCAGGACTGCCACCGCTGAGGCAAGCCCCACCACAATACCCAAAAATGACATGCCCGTCGAGACGAACTTACCTGCTGCGGTCAGCGGGAAACCGTTGAGGGCGTCCTGGACTGTTGATACTAACCGGGCGGTAGGCAGAAGCATGATCAGGCCCGCAGCCACAATGTGCGGTGCGCTCACGTGGAGCCCCAGCTGGGAGAAGATAGACGAGTCATCGGAAATAAGAATAGATGCGAACGTTACGACGCCCGCGCCCGCAGCCATGTTGAAGAAGCTGGGCATCTTGAGACGTGAAATCACACTGTTCACAAAGTGAATGGCCAAAAAGACGATACCGCCTACAGCGCCCGCCGCCAGCGAACCGCCCAGAGCCAGCACCAAGGAGAAAGCCGCTAGCATGTTAGCCAGCATGATAATCATGGGCGAGTAGGGCTTCTTAGCAGTATTAATGCGGTGCAGGCGGCGTTCAGCCCGATGCCGTGGCAGATTGCCGGCGGTAATCTCGGTGATTAGCTTATAAATGTCATCTAGGGCCGCATAGTTCTCGGACCAGGAACGAACCACGCGCAATACCGTGTGGCTAAAGCGTTCTTTGCTCGAGGACATGGCTCCAGAGCCGGAGAAGTCAATTGCCCGGGTCTGGTCATCAACCTCATCAATATCGGAGACGTAGTTGATAATAACCGACTGGTTAGTGATGTCGATTTCAACGTCTTCCAGACCATAGGCGGCGCACACCGCAACGATTGCGGAGTCCACATCGACCGTATCTGCCCCGTAGTGGAACATGGTCTCAGCCAGTCGCAGGGAGAAGTTGAGGACCTCACGCGCTTCTTCTTTCTCGCGCACATACTCGGCCCGGTGGGCGGAGGCGATATTGAAAGGGCGCTGAGCCAGGCGGGCGATGCCGCGCATCGGTTTGGTCAGGGACTGGTCCGTGCTCACAAAGGACTTAAGCGACGAACGCATACGCGAAGGCCGCTTGGGTGCAGTCAGGGGCCGTGCCACGGTATGAGCACCCGCTACCGAGGGGTAGAAAGCCTTCTGGAGTCCGCCCGTCCTTGACGCTGTGGGCCTATCATCGACTGGTGGAGGTGTTGCTTCCGTGCTGGGCGGTTGGGCCTGGTTGAGACTCAGGTCAGTGGCCGGCCCAAATGCGGAGGGTACCTGATAGGTTGGCGGTGCTAACTGGTCAAAGGCAGATGCTGGAGCGGGGGTTGCGGTAGGGCTATCCTGCCCCTGCACCGGTGAGCTGGGGGCATCTCCCAGATGAGCCAGGGCATCGCGAAGCTTGGGATCGCGCACCTGAGCCAGGGACACTACCGGAAGCGCACCACCTAGCGACCGGGGGGCCTCCGAGTCCTGGGCAGCCATCTGCCCCGTAGCGGGTAGCACAGATACTGCAGTGTCGGCACGGGGCAGAAGCCCGGTTTGTCCAAAGGCACCGCTATCTTCTGTGTTATCAATACCTGTTTCAAATGCAGAGGCAGAAGGGTAAGCCTTCTGCTGCAAGCCGGTAGAGCTCTTGCTCACTGAAAGGGATACTCCTTCCGCCTCATCGGTGAAAGTTCAAGATAACCGCCAAAGCGGTTCGTGCTGGTTTAGTAGAAAGGCTGACCGGTCTTACGAACCCAGAGCTGACGCATGACCTTCTCAACACTGGTGTTCCAGGCCTTATATTTGAACGGTGAAAGCACCTGGTCCCAGACACCAACGTAGTCGATGACCTCCTTGGTGAAGGAGGTCTTAAAGAGACCCAGGCCGTAGTGGTGGTGTTCCTTGTTCTTCAGCTGGTCCTTTGGCGGGGTGCCGCAGAAGTCGTAGCTCTTGATACCGAACTCTTTCATGAGGTCAGTCAGCGCAGTCCACTGCACCTGGTGGGAGTCACCGTACTGCTTACGCCGGGGCTTGGAACCGCCGTCCTTGTAGGTTCCCTTTTCCCCGTAGCGAATGACATAAGCGCCCACGGAAGGTTCACCGTCTTCATAGGTGAAGTAGAGGCGCCCCTGCCCGGCCTTTTCAAAGGTGGTCCAGAAGTCGCGGTAGTAGTCGTAGGAGCGCAGGTTCACCTGGGCGTTGCCCTGGCCCACAGTGTCCATGAGGGCGTACATCTTCTTCATGTTCTCTTCAGTTAGCGGCACGCGCTCCACCTGGCAACCTTCGCGCAGTGAACGACGCACGGCATTACGACCGCGTGAGGAGAGCGACTTGAGGACCTCCTCTTGGCTCTTATCGGTTGCCAGAATAGCGGTGGAGTCATTGGGCTGAATATTCCAGCTCTTGACCAGGCCGCTCTTAGCCATGAGAGCCTTGGTGGTTTCGTCAGCGATGATATCGGGTTCAATCTTGATAGCAAAAACGCCGAGCTTTTCGCGGGTGACGAATTCGCGGTTAGCGTCCAGGATCGCGGGGATCTCTTCAACAGAGTTCACGCCGGGGCCCTTGATCATGTACCAGATCTTGCCCAGGGCAGGAACAGACTTTTCAAGAATCAGGTTGTAGCTGGCGAAGGGAGCGCTCTCACCGTTCAGGACGGTGGTGCCTTCGTAGACCAGGTAGAGGGGCTTCCAGCCGTGCTTGGCTTTGACCGAGGCGAAGGAAGCTGACTGCAACAGGTTACCGCCGCCGGGGCTGGCGATGACGTGTTCATCCCATTGGGCGATTTCGGTGTCTGTGGCGAAGCGGGCGGTGAAGTCTCGCAAGGTCCCTCTTTTTCAGGTTGGGTACGCGGGTGAACGCGAAAAATTCTAGGTTCAGTGTTCCAGTTTATCGACTTGTCGCTAACCCGTGTAGCCCGCAAGGCGGGTAGGGTGCGTGTTTTATGCTAAAACACAGCCTGGCCCCTGCTCCATACGGGGCGGGGGCCAGACATGTAAATCGGTTAGCGACACAGTATGTCGTCGCCGTGAAGCTTTAATTACTTGGCATCGTAATCAGCCAGCAGGTCACCGTACACGGTGACTTGGGAGCTGGTGAAGGTGGTGCGGTGAGCGAAGCGAACCCCGTAACCGACCACGATGACACACAACTACTTCAGATAATTACTCGGCGTCGTGGTCGGTCTCGAGGATCTTAACCAGGCTGTCGAGTGCTTCTTCAGCGCCTTCGCCTTCTGCACGCAGAACGACCTTGTCGCCGTGCTTAGCACCGAGTGACATCAGGGAGAGAATGGAAGCTGCGTCCATTGCCTCGTCTGCGGGCTCACCTTCAGCGGCGATGGTAACTTCAACGGGGAGGTCACCTGCTGCTTCAGCAAAAATCGCTGCGGGGCGGGCGTGCAGGCCAACACGGCTTGCGATGGTGGCAATACGTTCTGCCATGGGATTCTCCTTATAAAGAGTGCGGATTTGTTGTCCACTACTGAGTCTAAATCAGGGGCAGCACCTTTGGGGCGTGTTACCCCTGATTTTGACGACTTTTATTCAGCAATGAACGAGTTGGTTTAACTTACAGACCGAGCTCATCGAGGATGGGCAGTTCAGAGCGAGCTGCCGCCTTGGCTTCAGCCGATGAGATCTGGCTCAGTGCCTTGTGAGCAATCTGTTGTGCCTTCTCGGGGGTAACCGACTTGAGCACAGCGGAAACAGCGGCCATAGCGCCAGCATTCATGGAGAGGGTATCAACACCCAGACCAACCAGGACAACAGCCAGTGCGGGGTCAGCGGCAGCTTCGCCACAGACCGAGACGTACTTCTTCTTACCGGCAGCTGCCGAGGCTCGCTTGGCGCCTTCAACAGTTAGCTTGATCATCTTCAGGACGGCAGGCTGCCAGGGGTTGTTCAGGTGAGCCAGGTCGCCCAGCAGGCGGTCAGCGGCCATGGTGTACTGAGTCAGGTCGTTGGTACCGATAGATACGAAATCAACCTCGCCCAGGATAGCCTCAGCGTTTACAGCGGCGGCAGGGGTTTCTACCATGACACCGCGGGTCTTCAGACCAACCTCATCGAGCATGTTCTTGAAGTTACGGGCTTCGCTGGTCGTTGAAATCATCGGAGCCATGACCCAAATGTCAGCTTCGGTGCCGTCAGCTGCTGCCTTAATAGCCTCAAGCTGACGCTTAAGAACACCGGGCACAGTCCAGTCGGTGCGGAAGCCGCGAACACCCAGCGCGGGGTTCTCTTCTTCCTTGACGTTGAGGAAGGGCAGGGGCTTATCGGCACCAGCATCGAGAGTACGGACTACGATGTGCTTGCCGGGGAAGGCATCAAAAACAGACTTGTACGTTTCGGTCTGGGTCTCCACCGAAGGCTCGGCATCGTAACCCAGGAACCCGAACTCGGTGCGGAGCAGGCCAACGCCTTCTGCCTTGAGGCCGGCTGCCTTCTCGGCGCTCTTGCCGTCACCGACATTAGCGTAGAGGGGTACGCGGGTACCGTCGGCCATCACCCCAAGACCGTCGAAGTCTGCTAGTTCCTTGCGGTTAGCGTACTTCTGCGCCAGGTCGCGGTGCTCAGCGGTGACCTCGGTTTCAACGACGCCTTCGTTAGAGTCGATGTAAACCTCGGTACCGTTTTCAATCTCGGTAACCCCCTTAGCGGCAACGATAGCGGGCAGACCCAGGCCTCGGGCCAGGATAGCGGTATGAGCCTGGGGGCCACCGTCAGAGGTAATCAGAGCGATCACCTGCTTAGGGTCCAGGGTTGCGGTATCAGCCGGTGCCAGGTCAATAGCAGCTAGGATGAAGGGCTCAGACGACACCGGAATACCGGGGGCCTGCTGGCCGGTCAGCTCAGCAACGATGCGGGCGCGAACATCGTGGATGTCGGTCACACGCTCAGCCATGTAGCCGCCCAGGGCAGCCATCTGGTCAGCAAAAGCCGATGCGGCTTCCCATACAGCGAGTTCAGGTGCCTTACCCTGCTTCTCCACAATCTGGATTGCGCTCTTGAGCAGGGCGCGGTCAGTTGCCATCTGAGACGTGGACTTAAGCACTGCCTTGCCGTCACGGCCCGCATTTTCAGCACGCTCTAGCAGACCGTTCTTGACAGTCTGGGCAGCGGCCTTAATACGTTCAGCAGCCTGCTCGGCAGTCTCATCAGCTGACAGCTTCAGAGATGAAGAGGGGGCCTTGATAGGTTCAGGCATCTGCAAAACTTTGCCAATGACGCGTCCGGCGTAGACGCCGACGCCAGTGTAGGTAGTCATAGTGTTTTCCTTAGTGTTGGAGGGGTTTAGGCAGTTGCCTCGGCCTGACGACCGGCAAGTGACTTGAGAACAATATACATGACAGAGCCGACGATAGTGCCTGCCAGAGCCGCAAGAAGGAACATGACCGGATTCTGCACAAGAGCGATAATCCAGACACCACCGTGAGGCGCAGGGGAAGCAACACCAGCACCCATGGAGATAGCACCGGCAACAGCGGCACCAACCATCGATGAGGGGATTACGCGCAGGGGGTCAGCGGTCGCAAAAGGAATGGCACCTTCGGAGATGAAGGAGGCACCCAGCAACCAGGCAGCCTTACCGTTCTCGCGCTCAGGGGCGCTAAAGAGCTTGGGACGAACAGTGGTTGCCAGAGCCATAGCCAACGGCGGCACCATACCGGAGATAATGACAGCGGCCATGACCTGCTGGGAGGCCAGGGTACCGGCGGATAGGCCTGCGGTCGCAAAGAGGTAGGCGGCCTTGTTAACGGGGCCACCCAGGTCAAAGCCCATCATGGCGCCCAGGATAAGGCCCAGCAGAAGGGCAGAAGCACCGGTCATGGAGTTCAGCCACTCAGTCAGTGAGCTGGTAATCCAGGCCAGGGGTGTACCGAGCAGGAAGAAAATCAGACCGCCTGCAAAGAGAGTAGCGACCAACGGGGTAATCACCACGGGCATCATGGATGCCATCCAGCGAGGTAGCTTCAGCGAGGAGAGCCAGTAGGCGCACATACCGGCTAGCAGGCCTGCGACGATACCGCCTAAGAAACCACCACCAACAAGCACGGCAACAGACCCGGCAATGAAGCCCGGTGCGATACCGGGGCGCTGGGCCAGACCGTAGGCGATATAGGCCGCCAGAATCGGAACCATAGCGTTCAGGCCAAAGGCCCCAATCAGGTGTAATGATGCCCCTAGATAGAGAGATAGGGGCACTCCATCAAGGTTCAAGAGGCTGGGATGCGTAACTGAATCATCTTTAAGCCCCAGGATAAGCTGAGGATCAACATCACCTAGGTTGGGCATGGTTACTGCTTCGAGCATGAAGCCGATAGCCAGAATAATGCCGCCAGCGGCCACAAAAGGAATCATGTAGGAGACACCGGTCATCAGTGCCTTATAGATGCGGCTACCCCAGGGGCCGCCCTCATCGGCTGATTCGGAGGAGTCGGCGGAGCTAGGGGCAGCAAGGCGCTTACCGCTGGGGCTAGCGGCCTCGGCCAGGGCCTCTTCAAGCATGACCTTGGGTTCGTCGATAGCGCGCTTAACAGCCCCCTCAACAAAGGGTTTGCCGGCAAAGCGCTCACGACCGCGAACGGGCAGAGCTACAGCAAAGACAACGGCATCTGCTTGATCAATTTCAGCCTGGGTCAGCTTTTCACCGCCGGAGGACCCCTGGGTCTCCACCTTGAAGTCATAGCCCAGCTCTTCGGCGGCGTATTTGAGGCCGTCAGCTGCCATATAGGTGTGGGCGATACCGGTGGGGCAGTTGGTCACAGCCACAATCTTCTTACGGCGGGCAGAAGACTCGGTAGCGGCTTCTGCCACGGGGGTAGCTGAGGGAGCTTGGGGTGCTTTCTCGCGCACGCCCAGAGCATCCTCAACCAAGGCAAGGACCTGGCTGGCGGTTTTTGCTTCGCGCAGTGCGGCGGTAAAGGACTTTTTCATCAGTGAGCGGGCCATCTGAGAAAGAATCTTCAGGTGGGCTTCATCCCCGTCTGCCGGCGCGGCAATGAAAAAAATGAGGTCAGCGGGTCCGTCCTGGGCACCAAAGTCAACGGCGGGTTTAGGCCGGGCCATTGCAAGGGTGGGTTGGGTAACGGCCTGGCTCCGGCAGTGAGGAATGGCGATACCGCCGGGAATACCGGTGTCGGTTTTCTCTTCGCGGGCGCGGGCCGCCGCGTAGAGGGTGTCATAGTCGCTGGACCGGCCAGCTGCGGTGACCAGCTTAGCCAGATGCGCTATAACCTCAAAGCGGGAGTTTCCGAGGTCCTCATCAAGGCTGATGAGGTCCGCAGTGATCAGAGCAGACATGTGCTCCTCCTCGGGGTATGGGTGGGTGAGTAATACTGATGTGTCTTTTGGAGTTATCTACAGAACCAGTTGGCGCAGGGTCACCAGTGCAGGTGCAGTTGACTCCACAGTAGGCACCTGGGTACCGGGCAAAGAAGCGGCGGCTGAGCCGTGAGCTACTGCCTGGACCAGGCATTCAGGCAGAGTTTTGCCCTCTTCGTGGGCAATGAGAAAACCTGCCAAGGAGCAGTCCCCTGCCCCGACGGTGGAACGAACTTTCACCGGCTCGTGGACTGCGTGCCAGGCACCTTCAGCAGTTACCAGTACAGCGCCGGCCCCGCCCAGAGTGGCCAGGACCATTTCGACACCGCGATCTACCAGTTCCTTGGCGGTAGCGGCGCTCAGCTCGGGGTTCTTTTCCAGTTCGTCGGCCATCTCTAGCTTGCCGACCAGTTCGGCCAGTTCCTCGGAATTGGGCTTAATGAGGTTGGGCATACCGTCCAGGCCAACCAGCGCATCACGCAGGGCCGCGCCAGAGGTATCGACAGCTATTCGGGGTGCTTTTTCGCCCAGGGATTCGCGGATAGAGCGACCCACGACCGCGTAGTAGTCGGTGGGCACACCGGCAGGCAATGAACCCGCCAGAACCAGCCAGGAAGCGTCAATGGTTTCTTTAATCATCAGACGGGTGAGCTGTTGCTGGGCAACGTCATTCAGTGGCTGACCGGGCGCATTAATCTTGGTGGTGGTGCCATCGGGCTCAACAACGGTGATGTTGGACCGGATGGGCGAGCCAATCGGCATATTCACAAAGGGAACACCCTCGTCTTTGAGACCGGCCAGGACGGGGTCCTCAGCGTCGCCGGGGAGTACCGCAACGGTCTCAAAACCGGAGATATTGAGAGCACGCGCGATATTTACACCTTTGCCGCCGGGGTCGGAGGCCGCCCCGCTGGCGCGCTGAACGGCTCCGCGCTTAATTTGGTGGTCTAGCTCCACGGTGCGGTCCATACTGGGGTTAGCGGTTAGGGTTACGATCATGCGATAAGCACCTCTACATTGGATTCTTCAAGCGCGGCAGCAAGTTCACCGTCGGGCGCTTTATCGGTAATAAGCGTGTCAATATCGCCTAGACCTGCGAACCGGACCAGGGATTCCTGGCCGAACTTTGCGGAGTCACACAGTAGGACGACGCGACGGGCAGATTTAACGATGGCGGTTTTGACGATAGCTTCGTTCAAGCCGGGGGTACTGAGCCCAAACTCGGCGTCCAGCCCGTTCACACCGATGAAGGCGATATCGGGGCGGATCGTTTCGAAGTGGGCGGCGGCACGGGTTCCTACAGCGGCCCAGGTCATTTTGCGGAGTTGCCCACCCACCATATCGAGCACGATGCCATCAGCCTCAGCAAGTTTCACGGCGATGTGAAGCGCATGAGTAATAATCAGGCGGTCGGCACCAGATTTAAGAGAAAAATCAGCGGCCGCGATACGGTCAGCTAAAATTTCGATAGTTGTACCTGCATCAAGAACAACGGCCCCGGCATCGGAATCGCGCAGTAGCTCGTAGGCACGCAGAGCAATTTTCTGCTTTTCGGGGGTGTTCATGTTTTGGCGCAAGGCTATGGAGGATTCAACGGATGTTGACTGCTCTACAGTTACAGCACCACCGTGTACTCGGCGCAGTTTTCCATCGGCTTCGAGCGCGGCGAGGTCACGACGGACTGTTTCCATCGTGACTTCGTAGCGTCTAGCCAGGTCTGCGCCGTTGACACGGCGTGCTGAAGCTACCAGCTTTGCTATTTCGGCACGTCGTTCTTCAGCGAACATGTCTTTATCACCTTAAAGATTGAGATGGGCTAAATAACCCTATTATTAGTTGATTTTATGTGGGTTTTTGTGGGTAAGTCAATGTAAACCCCTAGAAAAAAGGGCTTCAATCGCTCTTTTTGTTGCGTTTTGCTCTCGTTTTGAGCAAGCCTAAGGCGAAAACCCAACCGATAACACAGCCTAAAAAATTGGCTAAAACATCCAGCGGTGAGCTGGTTCGCCCCGGCATGAAGTGCTGGATACTCTCAATGCTAAGGGTAGAGACTAGCCCGCCTAGGGGAATGAGCCAGAGGCGTTCGGGGCGCAGGAGCCAGGTAAAAAGTAGGCCGCCGGGGATGAACATGACCACGTTGGAAAGCCATTCAACCTGCCCGTAGCCGAACCAGGCAGGTAGCCACCCCTGGGCGTGAGCATGAGCCAGCAGGCGGGCTAGAGTTTGGCCGGTATCGCCCGAGTCAACGTGTACAGGCCAGAAAACCATAAAGGCTACAGCGGCAAGGTAAAGACCTACCAGGGCCCACCCCGGGGCTTTAGGGTAGCGAGCCACTAGATTTTGCCGTTCAGCAGGGGCTCAGCATTCTCGTTCCAACGGGCCAGCCCCACCAGATCTACCTGAAAGGGTTCAGCGTTAGCGATGGTTCCAAATTCGTAGCCGTGGGTGGCAGAAAGTGCCCGGCGGATCAGGGAGCCGTGGGACACCGCAAGTACCCGCTGACCGGGGTAGTCCCGGGCGATCTGACGCAGGGTCTCGATTCCCCTGGTGTAGACAGAGCGTTCGCTTTCAACCCCGTCGTAGTAGGCATCGGGTTCCCTGCGGGCCTCAGCGGAAATATCGAGCCCTTCTGCCTGACCGTAGCCACGCTCCACCAGCCCCTCGTAGGTGCCTGCAAGGGTCAGGCCAAAGGCAGCGGCCATAATATCGGCGGTTTCTTGGGCCCGAGAAAGTGGGGACGAGACCACCACATCAAAGGTGAAGCCGCGCTCAATCAGGGAGCGGGCGGTGTCACGGGCCTGGGATCGGCCGGTATCGTTGAGGGGAATGTCGCTGGAACCCTGCATGAGGCTGAGCTTGTTCCAATCGGTCTGACCGTGGCGGATCAGCATAATCGAGCTGGCGCGGCGAGCCGGTGCTAACTCGGTAACCGTGCCGTTGTCGGGAACCGGGACTTTCTGGCCGGTGCGTGAGCTCATCAGGCGGGAGATGAGCATACCGTGAACGGCGATAATCAGGTTCTTACCCGGGTAGTCAGCTTCTACCTGTTCCAGGGCCTGCTCTACCCTGTTGAGGAAGTCCCCCAGGGGTTCAATGTCGGCGGTTTCGTTCTCGACAGTTTCCCATAGCTCAGGGTAGTTTTTGATGCCTTCGAGGTCTTTAAAGGAGCGCTCTGCTAGACCCTCGTAGGAGCCCAGTACGGGCAGGCCCAGCTCATCGGCAATAATCTGCCCGGTCTCTGCGGCACGGGAAAGGGGTGAGGTGACTACGCCGTGCCAGGTGAAGCCGGGGTCTGTTTCTTGCTGGGTGTGGGCGTACTCACGCAGGTTGAGGGCAGCCTCCTGGGCCTGGGCACGACCGGTGTCGTTGAGGGGTATATCGCTAGAACCCTGCAAGCGGCGCTCTAGGTTCCAATCGGTCTGTCCGTGTCTGATAAGTACGCTAAGCATGGCTCCCATTATCTCAGGTGTGAGCGATCCCAGCAGGTTTTATCCGGTGTTAGCTTGCTCTAGATAGCTATAAGCAGCACGCCTCACGCCTAGTTCTTATTCGCTCAATACAGTATGTCGCTAAGCCACCTGTGAGAGCATGGAACTATGTTTGAGTTCTCCTTAAGCCCCGACTGGGCACCGCGTTGTGCTGTCTTTGACTGTGACGGCGTCATTCTGGATTCCGAAACCACATGGGGACAGATCCAAGGCCAGGTCTTTAAAGGCTGGGGAGTCGATTACACCCCTGAGCTTCAAGCTTCCCTGGTCGGCTACACTGCCTACGACGTTGCCCGCCGCCTAGCAGAACTCTCCCAACCTGCAGGCCTCACAGACCTGGGTAAGCAGGAGCACTACCAGCAGGTACTCACCGATCTCCTAGCCACCGAACGTGCCACCATCGAAGCCGGAGTCGATGAGATTCCCGGGGCCATTGCCCTGATCAAAAAACTGGCTCAGCACATTCCCGTAGCGGTAGCCTCCAACTCAACAGCACCAGTCCTCGAAACAAAAATCCGGGCCGCAGGCCTATCAGATGTCCTCACCACCTGGGTTTCCTCCGATGACGTGGCCAAGGGCAAACCAGCGCCCGACATCTACCTGGAAGCTGTCCGCCGTCTGGATGGAAGGCCAGAACTGACCCTCACCCTTGAAGACTCCGTTGCAGGCCTCACCGCAGCTATTGCCGCAGGTACTCAGCCCCTTGTCTACCTGGGCGAACCCACCGATAAACCGCTCTTGCTTACCGCCGGTGTGGGCCGCTGCGACTCCTTCACCGACCCCCAGCTCCTGGCACAGGTAGAGCGCTGGTTTTCTACCGGGGCACCTCAGTAAACTAGAGCCAACACTTTTGCCCGCCAGCGCAAGGAGCAGGTCATGAACCACAAGGATTCCCAGAGCAAGCCCTCCCGCTACGGTAGGCGGCTTGAGGACCTCTCCGAAGAC